>NZ_CP049740.1:1162500-1167500 GCF_011100465.1 Jeotgalibaca arthritidis | reverse complement strand
TCGTGTCGTGACAACTTCTATATATTAACACGGTGTTAATTATGTGTCAATCGTTTTTTAAAAACTTTTTTTAAAAGTTTTTTTAGCTGCTTTTTGAGAAGCAACTTTTATATCCTATCATCTTAACAAGCCTTTGTCAAAACTTTTTTAAAAGTAGACAGGTCGTTCGGACAACTTCTAAATAATATCATCTGCTTGGTTTTTCGTCAACAGTTTTTTTATTTTTTTTAATATCTTCTTTAGCTGTGTTTATAGCCCTAAAAAAAGATACTGTATGCTCTATCCTTAGACATAGCATACAGCAGAAAAATATGAATCGATCTCATTAAGGAATTGGGAATCCCCCTATACGGTATAATTCATACCACTCTTCTCGGCTTAATTCTATATCAGTTGCTTGACTAGCAGATTTAATACGCTCTGGGTTCATACTACCAATAATCGGTTGCATCTTAGCAGGATGTCTGAGTAGCCAAGCAATCGCAATCGCTTCTTGACTAACTTCTTTTTCTTTCGCATAGTTCTTCAAAGTTTCACTTAATTCCTGATAGTCAGGGTGGTTAAATAAAACGCCTTGCTTGTTATTCCCAGCTTGGAATGGTGACCACGGTTGGATCGTCATCTGATGAATACGACTATATTCTAATATCGAGCTGTCCCTTACAATTGAACGTTCATTGACACGATTCATATTGAAGCCAGCATCAATCATAGGGTGATGGGTCACGCTCATTTGTAGTTGGTTAATGATCAAAGGTTGTTTAACAGCTGTTTTCAATAATTCAATCTGCATAGGCGTCTGATTA
Organism: Jeotgalibaca arthritidis; assembly: GCF_011100465.1. Classification (NCBI taxonomy): domain Bacteria; kingdom Bacillati; phylum Bacillota; class Bacilli; order Lactobacillales; family Carnobacteriaceae; genus Jeotgalibaca; species Jeotgalibaca arthritidis. The sequence goes on along the minus strand of NZ_CP049740.1, from coordinate 1,166,694 downwards.
CTAACACCGAAATAACGTACTTTCCCACTCTTTTCTAATTGATTAAAAACTTCAGCTACTTCTTCCGGTTCAAAAAGCGTATCTGGTCGATGCAATAAAAATGTATCTAAATAATCGGTCTGCAATCTTCTTAAGCTTTCTTCAACCGATTGGATAAGATGTTTTTTGGAAAAATCATACATTTTCCCAGGAACAATCCCTGCCTTTGACTGAATCAAAATATCTTCGCGCTTAATAGATAGATTACGATAGGCTCTCCCAAAAATACTCTCTGATTCGCCAGCTCCATAAATATCGGCATGATCAAAATAGTTAATCCCTACTGATAGAGCTGCTTGGATAACTCCTTCTGCCTCCTTGTCACTTAAATGACTCATACGCATTAAGCCTAAGGATAGTTGAGAAGCTCTCAATGAACTATCTCCTATATGAATTGTTTTCATTTGCACCACTCCTTTGTCCTTTTGTTATAGTATACCACTATAGTATAAAAGCCCTCTCACAAACCCTTTATAAGAAAAGCGGACAAGTCCGCCTTGGCCTATGAAAAAATAGGAAATTTGACCCTGAATTGTCAGGAGACTTCACGCTTCAGCGGGTTAGTCGAATGATATGCGTTAGCGAGCAGCGAAGCGCGCAATGGGGCAAATTTATCTTTTTTTCACTAGGTCAGGACTTGGGAGCTAGACATTGATGGCTGAACTTATAATCCCCTAGTCTATAAAATAAAAAACTGAGACAGCCGCCTCAGTTTCCTTTAATCACATATCCACTTATCATCGACTACTCGACAAGCATCGCCATCTGAACTCATCATCTGCAAGCCGCTTAATTGAAATCCTTCTTCTGCTGCAATTTTTTCAATCGTTTGCTCAATAACCTCTTGGGGTTGAGCACCGCTAATAAGATACTTTTGATTGATAACTACTGCCGGTGCACCTTGAATACCGTAAGCTTGAACACATTGCAAATCTTCAATAACAGCTTGCTCAGTCTCTTCTTTTTCATACTGCTCTTTCCATTGTTCAAAAGAAACACCAGACTTCTTAACTGCTGCTTCAATAACTAATTTATCAGAAATATCTTGGTTATGAACAAATAGGGCTTCTTGCAACGCATCAAAGACATTCCAATAAGCTGACTGTCCAGCTATAAGCCCTGCAGCCTTTGCTGCTTTTAGGCCCTCTTTTGAAGTTGGAAATAGAAAATCTTTTTCTTTCATCCCCTCAATATTGAAGCGATGTTCATCATCATTTTGATTAGCATGTTCCCAATGACCGAGGACTTCTCCTTTTACGGCTTCATGAGATCCAAACATTTGAATAAACTGCTCTTTCTCCCACCCTAGTGCAAATGAACGGTGAGTAATAGTTAAATTAGGATATTTATTAGCTATCTTTCGCATTCGATAAGACATAGGAAAACAGAAACTACAAATCACATCGTGGAAAAATTCTACTTGCATATGAACACTCCTTTACATTGGCTTACTTAGTGTAAGTGAAATAAATTATAATTGCAAGCTTATCAATGCTGTTTTTATTGTTTATAATAAAAACAACATACTTTGAGAAGAGGGACAAAATGGAGCATCAGATAATCTTCAATAAATTACAACTATTAGCTGATCCTGATCAAGCGATTTCTATGTCTGCCTATATGAGAAACCTATTTCCCTTTCTAGGCATTTCAGCCAAAGAAAGAAAAGCAACTTATCATAGTGAATTTAAACAAGCGCTTAAAGAAAAAGATGTTGATTTCGATTTTATTCAGCTGTGCTTTAATCAACTAGAACGTGAGTATCATTATGCTGCAGTTGACTATCTTTTGGCTATTAAAAGCTTGCTGGGACCTGACCACTTACCAATGCTCAAGCAACTTATTATTACTAAATCATGGTGGGATACCGTAGATGGACTTGATGGCGTTATTGGATTTTTAGTGAAATCATTCCCGGAATTAAAGAAACAGATGGTTGAATGGAGTCTAGACAGTAATATCTGGATTCGTCGAGTTGCTATTGACCACCAGCTACTTTTTAAAGAAGAGACTGATACTGAGTTGTTGGCGCTCATTATAAAAAACAATTTGAATCAAACAGAGTTCTTTATTAACAAAGCAATTGGGTGGAGCTTACGTGACTATAGTAAAACAAATCCAGAATGGGTCAGCAGCTTTATTGAAGAAAACAAAAGTGAATTAGCTCCTTTGAGTATTCGAGAAGGCAGTAAATACCTATAAACCTTTCCGGAGGTAAGAAAAGCGGACAAGTCCGCCTTGGCCTATGAAAAAATAGGAAATTTGACCCTGAATTGTCAGGAGACTTCACGCTTCAGCGGGTTAGTCGAATGATATGCGTTAGCGAGCAGCGAAGCGCGCAATGGGGCAAATTTATCTTTTTTTCACTAGGTCAGGACTTGGGAGCTAGACATTGATGGCTGAACTTATAATCCCCTAGTCTACAAAAAAAGCATTCCAGTTATCTGGAATGCTTTTATAATTGCACGGCGACGTCCTACTCTCACAAAGGGAAACCCTTCACTACAATCGGCGCTAAGAAGCTTAACTTCTGTGTTCGGGATGGGAACAGGTGTGTCCTTCTTGCCATCATTACCGTACAAAAGCCACCTGTCGGATTCGAACCGACGACCCCCACCTTACCATGGTGGTGCTCTACCTACTGAGCTAAGGCGGCACTTGAAACTGTTTTACACAAACTCTAGAATACCTAATAACCAATGCTTTGTCAATATGGCATTAACATATTCTATTTTAAAATAAAAAACATCCTTCGCCAGAAAATCCAACGAATTGATGTTTGACTTTTCCTAAAAATAGGCATAAAAAAACTCCGCAAGTAGGACTCGAACCTACGACATCTTGATTAACAGTCAAGCGCTACTACCAACTGAGCTATTGCGGAATAATATATTAAAAAAATATATGCGCGGCAGCGTCCTACTCTCACAAAGGGAAACCCTTCACTACAATCGGCGCTAAGAAGCTTAACTTCTGTGTTCGGGATGGGAACAGGTGTGACCTTCTTGCCATCGCCACCGCACATGCTGAGGTTGTTCCCTCAAAACTGAATAGTTAACACGAAACCTTTGGTTTAAAACCCATTTTACTTGATTACCGTTTTATTATTGGTTAAGTCCTCGACCGATTAGTACTAGTCCGCTCCATACATCGCTGCACTTCCACTTCTAGCCTATCTACCTGATCGTCTCTCAGGGGTCTTACTCATTTAAAATGATGGGAAATCTCATCTTGAGGGGGGCTTCACGCTTAGATGCTTTCAGCGTTTATCCCGTCCACACATAGCTACCCAGCAATGCCCTTGGCAGAACAACTGGTACACCAGCGGTGTGTCCATCCCGGTCCTCTCGTACTAAGGACAGCTCCTCTCAAATTTCCAACGCCCGCGACGGATAGGGACCGAACTGTCTCACGACGTTCTGAACCCAGCTCGCGTGCCGCTTTAATGGGCGAACAGCCCAACCCTTGGGACCGACTACAGCCCCAGGATGCGACGAGCCGACATCGAGGTGCCAAACCTCCCCGTCGATGTGAACTCTTGGGGGAGATAAGCCTGTTATCCCCAGGGTAGCTTTTATCCGTTGAGCGATGGCCCTTCCATGCGGAACCACCGGATCACTAAGCCCGACTTTCGTCCCTGCTCGACTTGTAGGTCTCGCAGTCAAGCTCCCTTCTGCCTTTGCACTCTACGAATGATTTCCAACCATTCTGAGGGAACCTTTGGGCGCCTCCGTTACATTTTAGGAGGCGACCGCCCCAGTCAAACTGCCCGACTGACACTGTCTCCCCACCCGATAAGGGTGGCGGGTTAGAGTGGTCCTGCTACAAGGGTAGTATCCCAATGGCGCCTCCATCGAGACTAGCGTCCCGACTTCAATGGCTCCTACCTATCCTGTACATGTAGCAGAAACAATCAATATCAACCTGCAGTAAAGCTCCATGGGGTCTTTCCGTCCTGTCGCGGGTAACCAGCATCTTCACTGGTACTATAATTTCACCGAGTCTCTCGTTGAGACAGTGCCCAAATCGTTACGCCTTTCGTGCGGGTCAGAACTTACCTGACAAGGAATTTCGCTACCTTAGGACCGTTATAGTTACGGCCGCCGTTTACTGGGGCTTCAATTCAAAGCTTCGCCGAAGCTAACCTCTCCTCTT
>NZ_CP049740.1:900000-1157500 GCF_011100465.1 Jeotgalibaca arthritidis | reverse complement strand
TTCTAGTTTAGCATACTCTTTCTTCTATATAGTATTAATTGATTTTACCTAGGGCATTTTCTTTTGTAATTTTAGTTACGCCACCCATGTATGGAACAAGGGCATCTGGAATAGTAACAGATCCATCTTCGTTTTGGTAATTTTCTAGAATGGCAGTGACTGTACGGCCAACTGCTAGTCCAGATCCATTTAAGGTATGGACATATTCAAGTTTGCCTTCTTCGTTACGGAAGCGAATTTTAGCACGGCGCGCTTGGAAGTCTTCTGTATTTGAACAAGAGCTGATTTCACGGTACATATCTTGCGCTGGCACCCATACTTCAACGTCATATGTTTTAGCTGCAGAGAATCCCATATCTCCCGTACATAAAACGATGGTGCGGTGTGGTAAGTTTAGGTTTCTTAAAACAGATTCTGCATTATCAGTCATTTTTTCTAATTCATCGTATGATGTTTCTGGTTTACTAAATTTCACCATTTCAACTTTGTGGAACTGGTGCATACGAATTAATCCTCTTGTATCTCGTCCTGCGCTTCCTGCTTCTGAACGGAATGATGGGCTCATCGCTGTAAAGTAAACAGGCAAATCATCTTCAGATAAGATTTCATCACGGTAGTAGTTGGTTAGCGGTACTTCTGCTGTAGGAATCATTGAGAAGTTACGGTCGTCAACAACTGGGAAGACATCTTCTTTAAATTTAGGGAATTGTCCCGTTCCAAACATTGATTTCTCATTCACCATATATGGTGGAATCATTTCTGTATAACCATGTTCACCTGTATGTAGGTCTAACATATAATTGTAGCACGCACGTTCTAGGCGAGCACCTAATCCTTTATAGAAGACAAAACGAGATCCGGTTACTTTAGCTGCACGCTCAAAATCAAGAATGCCTAAGTTTTCTGCAATGTCGTAGTGAGCTTTTGGTTCAAAGTCAAACTCACGTGCTGTTCCCCATACTCTTACTTCAACGTTTTGGTCTTCGTCTTCACCAACAGGTACTGAATCGTTGGCAATATTAGGTAAGCGATTTGCGATATAGCTCGTTTTTTCTTCAATCTCTGCTAGATCAGCATCCAATTGCTTGATTTGGTCTCCTACTGTTTTCATTTCTGCGATTTCATTATCAGCATTTTCTTTGTTACGTTTTAAAGTAGCAATCTCTTGAGATACAGCATTACGACGTTGCTTTAGATTTTCTGTTTCGACAATTTTGTGGCGACGTTGCTCATCGAGAATTGTAAACTCCTTTAATAATGATTCATCTACCCCACGTTCCGCTAATTTACGGCTGACTTCAGCGTAGTCATCTCTTAATCTCTTCATATCTAACATTTCTTTTTCCTCCTTTTTTGTATAAAAAAAGCCACTCCATCCCTATCAATTGGGACGAAATGGCTGTAAGTTCGCGGTACCACCCAAGTTCAGCTGTACCTAGCACAGCTGCACTTTCAGACGATAACGGGGTGACCCGAAACAATTTAGTCAATGGTTATTGTTTTCATTGTTTGCTTCATGTGTGGATTCAATAAAGTAACACATCGGTTTTCACCAACCACCGATTCTCTACGCCTATTACAAATATTTACTAATCACATGCCTAGCTTCATATTAAGTTGTTTTTATTTTACTAAACTGAATAGCAAAGGTCAATCAACTAGTTGAAAAAACCTGTTACAAAGTCAGTTACTGCGTTCCATCCTTTAGCAGTTGTGCTTGCAATCCATCTCCAAGCTAAAGCAAAGGCATTTGCCTTTTCAACAGTTGTCGCTACAGCAACACTAACTTCATCACTTTGTGAGCCTAAGTAACCTAAGTCATCTCCCTCAATTGAGACAGCAACTTTACCAACAACAGTTCCTTTTTCAATTGGAGCTTCAACCATACCATCTTCATTAAGAAGATCTTTATTTAGCGTTAAGGTTGTATCAATTTGACGATCTTCGGCAATTGGTGTGACAACAGTCAAATCATTGCCATAAATCAAGCCAACTTCTTCTTCCTTACCTTTAGCAACAGAAATGGTTCCTTCTGTCTCAACAGCTGAGCCATTTTCGATAACTGTTACTTTTTCAAAGTTATCAAAGGCAAAATCCATCAAACGGCTTGTTTCCATGAAACGTGTCTCATTGTCAGTTGCGCCTATTAAAACAGTAATGATACGCATATCATTCTCAACAGCTGTTCCCGTAAATGATGCACCTGAATCATCTGTTGTTCCTGTTTTTAACCCATCTACATTTTCACGGTAGTAAATCATACCGGGAAGCATATAGTTGTAAGTTAGCATATTAATTTCATCTTCTGAACCCTCCATAAAGGTTTTTTCTACAATAGAAGATGTTTCGATGATTTCTGGGTAGTCATCTAGCAAATGGTCTGCTACTACGGCAACGCCACGAGCAGTCATATGGTTTTCTGTATCAGTTGCTGCTCCCGGATACAATTCGCCGTATTGATCAGCATAATAGTTCGGAAGACCAGTTGAGTTATAGATGCTGTAGTCTGTCACACCCCATTCATCTAGTTTAGCTGTCATCATATCAACAAAGTCAGCCTCTGACCCAGCAATTAATTCTGCTATAGCAATTGACGCACCGTTTGCTGAATAAATTAGCATCGCTTCATATAAGTCTTTTACAGTATATGTAAAATCAACTCGAAACGGTACATTCGATAATTCATAATCTTGGCTAATGCCTAATGCGTAGCTACTAATTGGAACTTGTGTATCCCAATTAATTTGTCCTGCTTCAATCGCTTCTAGTACCAAATAAATACTTATCATCTTTGTCATGGAAGCAATTCCTAATGACTCATCACCGTTTTGGTTAAATAAAATTTTATTTGTTTCATTGTCGATAACGAAAGCTGCTTTCGCATCTACCGTAATAGGCTCTACTGCTGCAGAAGCTGCAGGTGCAAATAAAACACTGCTCGCTACCATAGCTGTTGAAAGAGCGCCGACTGTCCATTTTTTTAAGTGATTCATTTTCATTTCTATAACCTTCTCCATTTCAATTAGCATCTATAAATATATATTATCCATTATGTTCATTCAAACATCCTTACTCATGGTATCGGAAATTGCTTAAAAAAACAACAACTTCCCAGCTTTTTTTGGCATTCAAATAAAAAAACTCGCTAACGGGTGGACCCGTACGTAGCGAGTTAACAGTTCGTTTGTTTGAGAGGCAGATGCATCACAAACTTAGTTTCTTTATCGTTGGATTCAGCATAAATATAGCCGCCATGAAGCGACACAATACTCTGCGCAATAGCCAAACCTAAGCCGGTGCCACCCGTTTGTTGGGAACGTGAAGCTTCTACGCGGTAAAAGCGATTAAAGAGCTCGTCCAGTGATTCTTTGGGTATCATCTTACCATTGTTAATAACGGAGACAACGGCTTCTGAACCTACCTTATCGGCTTCGATCCGAATCAAGTTGCCATCTTTTCCATATTTTAAAGCATTTGAAATTAAGTTATTAAAAACGCGTGCCATTTTATCGACATCAAACTCAATTTGTAGCTCTTTGGTTTTCATCTCTACTTCAATCGCCATCTCTTTACGGCTGGATTCCAACTCGAACTCTGCGGCAATCTGTTCTAATAAACGGTCGAGTTTAACAGTTTGCACGGTCAAAGGAGTCGAGGTTTGTCTTACCTTAGTATATTCAAATAAATCATCAACCAGTACCTTCATCTGCAAGGACTTGGTATAAGCAATATGAATATAACGTTTCAAGTCTTCTTCAGAGCTGTATTGTCCTTCTTCGATGAGTCCTAAATAGCCAATAATAGATGTAAGTGGTGTTCTAATATCATGGCTGACATTCGTAATGAGTTCATCTTTAGATTGTTCAATTTTTCGTTCTTCTTCCATAGCCATAACCGTACTTTCAACAAGGCGGTTAATGCTATGAACAACATCATTCATATTTCCAGATAAATTAGCTTCGATGCGATGCTCAAAATTACCTGCCGCCACATAACGCAATTCATCCAAAACATGGCGCAGCTGCATTTGTTTATAGCGACGATACAACCGCCACCATGTAAATAGCATGGCAACAATAGTCGCTGTCACCAAGATAAAGCGACGGTATCGGACTAACACCAAATCAACAAATAACGTTAGTTCCCATAACGTATCCCACTTTAATAGTTCTGGTGGGGGAGATTGAACCACCCGATTGAAGATAAGGACCAACCCCATGTAGATAAAGTACATAATCCCCATGGTGACAATCGCTTCAAAGATGAGTTCCCCAAATTCTTTCTTAGTTAATTTTGTTTTTAACACACTATTGGCCTCTCTCACTCTGAAATCTTATAGCCTACGCCCCAGACGGTTTGAATCACTTTCTCGCCTGCTGTCGCTTTTTCAATTTTATCGCGTAAGTGACTAACATGGACCATCACGGTTTTAGCTGACACGATACTTTCTTGTAGCCAAACCCGTTCAAATATTTCGTCGGCACTAAATACGCGATTCGGGTTGCTTGCCAATAGATACAAAATACCGAATTCTAAAGCTGTTAATTGGATTTCCTTGCCTGTTAGTGTCTTTACTTCATGCGATTCCTTAGTAATTAGTAGTGGGCCAATTTCAATTATACTCTGCTCATTTTCTTGTTGTGCCATTGAGGAGCGGCGCAACAATGATTTAATACGAGCCATAACTTCCAAAGGATTAAACGGTTTGGAAACATAGTCATCTGCTCCTGATGTCAGCCCTTGGATTTTATCCATATCGGTTGATTTAGCGCTAAGCATTAAAACAGGAATATGGTTATCTTGATCTCTTAGTTCTTTTAATACACTAATGCCGTCTTTTTTAGGCATCATCACATCAAGAATAATTAATTGGATATCTAAGTTTTGTTTTAAGAGTTGCAAAGCCTCCATACCGTTATAAGCCTTTATTGCTTCGTAACCTTCGTTTTTACTATATATACTCAAAAGCTCAACGATTTCATGATCGTCATCAACTATCAAAATCTTTGCCATGCCTACACCTCTTTTTCTGTTTTTGTCTACTTATTTTAACAAATGAAAGTAAAGGAATAATTAAGAAAATAACAATTTTATACAATGATTATAGCATAGAGAGTGTGACAAAAGGCGTTTAGCTCCGAATCGTTGGACCGAAAAAACGCAGGGTGGTCGTAGACCATTCGAGTATTGTTCGGCTAACGCATGTCGGGGCTGCCTTTTGGAACACGTTTGCGCTATAAATAGACAAGACTAAGAAAAGCGGACAAGTCCGCCTTGGCCTATGAAAAAATAGGAAATTTGACCCTGAATTGTCAGGAGACTTCACGCTTCAGCGGGTTAGTCGAATGATATGCGTTAGCGAGCAGCGAAGCGCGCAATGGGGCAAATTTATCTTTTTTTCACTAGGTCAGGACTTGGGAGCTAGACATTGATGGCTGAACTTATAATCCCCTAGTCTATAAAAAAGATGCTGGGATTTTATCCCAGCATCTCATCTCTATTATCTATTAATCGAATAGTTTGGTGCTTCTTTTGTAATATGCACATCATGTGGGTGAGACTCGATTAGGCCAGCACCTGACATACGAATAAATTGGGCATTTTCGCGTAACTCTTCTAAGTTACCAGCACCAACGTAACCCATTCCTGAACGGATTCCGCCTAATAATTGGAAAATAATATCGCCGGCAGCACCTTTGTAAGCGACGCGACCTTCAATACCTTCTGGTACAAGTTTCTTGGCTTCGTTAACGCCACCTTGGAAGTAACGGTCACTTGACCCTTTTTCCATAGCTGCTAGACTTCCCATTCCGCGGTAAGTTTTAAAACGACGACCTTGGAAAATTTCGAATTCACCTGGTGACTCATCTGTACCTGCTAACATACTACCTAACATAACGGCATGACCACCAGCTGCCATCGCTTTAACGATGTCGCCTGAATATTTAATCCCACCATCGGCAATAATAGTCTTGCCGTACTCACGAGCCACACCAGCAGCGTCATAGATTGCCGTAATTTGTGGAACTCCAACACCTGCAACAACGCGCGTTGTACAAATTGAACCAGGTCCAATCCCTACTTTTACAACATCAACACCGGCATCATAAAGCGCGCGTGTTCCTTCAGCAGTTGCGACATTCCCCGCAATTAAGGTTGCTTCTGGGAATTGAGCACGGATTTCTTTTATTTTACGGAGTACACCAGCACTATGGCCATGAGCCGTATCAATGACAATTGCATCTGCGCCAGCATCTAACAAGGCTTGCGCACGTTCAAAGGTATCACTCGTCACACCAACTGCCGCAGCTACTACTAAACGACCATGCTCATCCTTAGCTGAGTTAGGGAATTCAATCACGCGCTCAATGTCTTTAATGGTAATTAAACCCGCTAAGCGCCCTTCTTCATCGACAAGCGGTAATTTTTCAATCTTATATTTTTGAAGCATCCGTTCTGCTTCTTTTAGAGAGGTACCTACAGGTGCAGTCACTAAGTGCTCTTCCGTCATGACCTCACCAATCGGTACTTGGTAGTCCTCAATAAAGCGTAAATCACGGTTCGTTAAAATCCCAACCAAGGCACGCTCTTCCATATCATTAACAACGGGTACACCGCTAATACGGTATTTACTCATCAATGCTTCTGCTTCAGATGCTAAATGATCTGGTGTTAAGAAAAAGGGATCAATAATTACGCCACTCTCTGAACGTTTTACTTTGCGAACCTCATCAGCTTGCGCTTTAATGGACATGTTTTTATGAATAACCCCTAATCCACCTTGACGTGCCATCGCAATTGCCATCTCAGCTTCGGTAACAGTATCCATACTCGCACTCATAATCGGTACATTTAATAGAATATTTTTAGCTAATTGAACTGATACGTCAATATCATTTGGCAACACGTGACTTTCTGCGGGTACTAAAAGCACATCATCAAACGTAAAACCTTCTTTTGCAAATTTTGATTCCCAGTTAGACATCCTAATATCTCTCTCCTTTTTCGCTACAATTTTTTAATGACTAACTTAACACCCATTCAAGGCCGCGTCAAGAATAAAGTGAAAAATCTCATTTTTTATTTTTAAAAAAGTTATCGTTCGGTTTTTAGCCCATTTCCACTGCCTTTCATTCCTTGTTTTTTATAATTTGTTCGTGTTTCACTTATTTCGGCAAATAAAAAAAGAAGCTTGGCAACTGCCAAACTTCTTCTTATTTATTAGAAAATACCGCCTGTGATGCGGAGTCTTTTCTTAAAGTAAATCTTAGCTGCAAAGCCCACACCTGCAATGATCAAGTAGGCAACTGCCGGCAACGCACGATTAATGCTTACTGGAATAAAGGCTGTTGCTAAGGTCATGGCTAACATCCATATTAACATTGCCCCTGTTGTTGCTAGAATATACTTGCCATAGCCACGTTTTCCTTTTGGTGCATCAGGATTCGGCGTAAATTTAGAAATGATTAACATCGCTAAACCACCAATGATAAAGTTAATCAGCAAGCTGATAATCCCCATCCCTTTTTGTGCATCTGCTCCATCAGCTGTAAACAAGCTAATACCTGATATTAAAGCGAACATAGAGCCTAATAATAAGCCACCATCCATAGCAATTAGGAAGTCTGACGAGCGTCCTGGTGCTTCTTCTGGTTGTTGAAGAATACGTTCTGCGCATTCAGAAACTGTTCCGTATAACTGGCGTGCTGTCACACCTGTTTTTTGATTTTCTGCTAATTCTGTCATCATTTGATTGTAGAGTGTCGCACGTTTATCTTCATCGTAATTCGCTGCCGTTAAAACTTTGTCTAAACCAAGCATATATTGTTCGTTACGTTTTGTTAACTGTTCCCACAATGCTGTATTTGCTGCTTGTAGTTCTTCTTTGGTTTGTTGCGTATTCGTTTCTGCCACCTTGCAGTCCTCCTAGGATGATCTCTTATACGTTAAAGCGGAAAAGCATAACATCGCCATCAGCAACAATATATTCTTTTCCTTCTTGGCGAACGCGTCCTGCTTCTTTTGCAGCTGACATGTTTCCGTAAGATACTAAATCATCGTACGACACTGTTTCTGCACGGATAAAACCACGTTCAAAGTCAGAGTGAATAATACCTGCTGCTTGCGGTGCTTTCATACCCAATGTGAATGTCCAAGCACGCACTTCTTGTTCACCTGCAGTAAAGTAAGTTCCTAATCCTAATAGCGTGTATGCTTTTTGAATCAATTGGTCTAAACCAGACTCTTCAATTCCCATTTCTGCTAGGAATTCAGCTTTTTCTTCATCATCTAAATCAGCCACTTCTTCTTCAATACGTGCACTTACGGTAACAACCTCTGCACCTTCAGAAGCCGCAAATTCACGAACCTCTTTTACCATGTCGTTGTCTTCGCCAGCCATCACATCTTCTTCAGAAATGTTAGCTACATAAAGAACAGGTTTCGTTGTTAATAGGAACAAGCCTTTAACAATCACTTCCTCTTCAGGCGTTACTTCAACTGTACGGGCTGGTTTTCCAGCTTCCAAGGCAGTCTTCATTTTATCAAGAACGGCTAATTCTTGTAGCGCTTCTTTGTCTTTCGTACGGGCAATTTTACTTACGCGTGTATGGCGCTTGTCAACTGACTCCAAGTCAGCAAGAATCAATTCTAAGTTAATCACTTCAATATCATCTAACGGGCTTACTTTACCACTAACGTGAGTAATGTTCTCATCTTCAAAACAACGCACCACATGACAAATAGCATCCACTTGGCGGATGTTTGCTAGGAATTTATTTCCCAATCCTTCACCCTTGCTGGCACCTTTTACGATTCCGGCAATATCGGTAAATTCAAATGTTGTTGGTACAGTTTTCTTTGGTTTAACTAATTCTGTTAATTTATTTAGACGGCTGTCAGGTACTTCAACCACACCGACGTTTGGATCAATGGTCGCAAACGGATAGTTAGCGGCTTCGACTCCTGCTTTTGTAATTGCATTGAATAAAGTAGACTTACCAACGTTTGGTAGCCCTACAATCCCAGCTGTTAATGACATACTTTCCCACTCTTTCTATTATTAAGCTTTTTGTTACTATTCAGCAACGGCAGCTTTAATTAGTACTTTTTTCATTTTTTTCTCAAAATCACGGCGTGGCATCAAAACCATTTGCCCGCATTTTTGACATTTGATGCGGATATCCATCCCCATCCGAATGATTTCCCATGAGTTACTCTGGCAGGGATGCGGTTTTTTCATCTCAACAACATCATGAAGGTCATACTCTTTGTGATTCATTTGCTGAAGCACCCCTTTCTAATCATCAAATTCAACATTTAATAATTCTAAAATACGATCGAGATCGTTTGGTGATAAGTATTCAATTTCAATCTTTCCTTGTTCACCTTTTGGCGTGATTTGAACGGATGTCCCAAAACGATCCATCAAACGCTCTTCACTCTCCAAAATATAAGATGGTTTTGCAATCTTTTGACGTTTTTTCTTTTCTTTCGTCTCAGTTGGCTCTGTCATCTGTTGTACCAGTTGTTCCAATTGACGAACAGTAATACCGTCTTGAACAACTCGTTTAGCCAGTTCACTCATCTGTTTTTGGTCTTTTAACCCTAATAAGGTGCGCGCTTGTCCCATTGTTAAATCGCCATTTCGAAGCAACACCTTTACGTCTTCTGGCAGAGTTAACAAGCGTAAGTAGTTTGCAATGTATGGGCGGCTCTTACCAACACGTTCTGCAACTTGAGCTTGCGTCAGTTTCAATTTATCACTCATCATTTGATAAGCTTCAGCTTCTTCTAAGGGTGATAAATCTTCACGTTGTAAGTTCTCAATCACCGCGATTTCAATCATTGCTTGTTCGTCAAACTCACGGACAATCGCTGGTATGCTTTCTTTCCCTGCTAAGCGAGACGCACGAACACGGCGCTCACCGACAATGATTTCATACCCCTTTACGCTTGATTGACGTAAAATAATCGGTTGAAAGACACCATTTAATTGGATCGAATCGGCTAACTCTTTTAGAGCCTCTTCGTCAAAGGTTTTACGCGGTTGGTAAGGGTTAGGGCGAATGTCATCTAAGCTAATTTCTTGAACCTGTTCTGTTTTCTCGTCAATTTGTTCAATATCTTCAAAACTACTGAATAGTGCGTCAATGCCGCGGCCCAAGCCTTTGCTATTTTTATTCGCCATCTGCTAACACTTCCTTTGCTAGTTCTAGGTAAACTTCCGCTCCTTTTGAACGAATATCATAGTCGATAATAGACTGACCATAACTTGGTGCTTCAGAGAGACGAACATTACGTGGAATAATGGTCTTATAAACTTTCTCTTTGAAATATTTCTTCACTTCTTCAACGACTTCAAACCCTAAGTTTGTGCGGGCGTCCAACATCGTTAATAACACACCTTCAATTTTCAAATCTTTGTTAAAGTGCTTTTGCACTAAACGGAAGGTATTTAGTAACTGACTTAATCCTTCAAGGGCATAGTATTCACATTGAACAGGAATTAAGACAGCATCACTTGCTGTAAAGGCATTAATGGTCAAGTGACCTAATGATGGCGGACAATCAATGAAGATATAATCATAGTCATCTTTTAAATCTGCCAATGCCTTACTCAATCTTGCTTCTCGATGGGGTTGATTAGTTAATTCAATCTCCGCTCCTGCCAACTGAATCGTTGCTGGCACTACCCATAAATTCTCACGTGAAGAAGGTTGAACGGCATCTGCGATTGAAATCTGGTTAACCAAAACATCATAAATATCCTTGTCTACATCTGCTTTTGAAATTCCTAATCCACTTGTTGCATTCCCCTGTGCATCACTGTCAATCAGCAATACTTTTTTTCCTGAGTATGCTAATGCTGCTGCTAGGTTGACAGTAGTGGTTGTTTTACCAACACCACCTTTTTGGTTTGCAACTGCAATGATCCGTGCCATCTACTTTCCTCCAGTTCTTCTTAGTCAAAATAAAAAAAGAGAAAAAATGTTAATGAGCATCTTTTCTCTTACGCATTCTTCAAAATGACTGCATCATTTATCGCTCATGTATAGTTTCTAAAATACTTAATAGGAAGCTCGTCCTCATATACCAACTTATTGTACCAAAAAGCTTGTTAAAAAAATACCCTTTCGCTTGCTTTATTGGCTTATAGTGGGCTCTTATTTGGTGTTCCTGGTTTTCTTGGGTACTTTTTAGGTGTTTCTTTTGTTTTGTTAATCATAACGATGTGGCGTTCACCAGCATCTAATGGCAATTCAAAGGCATAATCCTCTTCAATTTTACCACCTAGTGTTGCGATCGCTTTTTTAGCATCATCCAATTCGTCTTGTGAACTTGCTGCCTTCATCGCTACAAAGTAGCCACCTTTTTTAACTAATGGCAAGCAAAGCTCACTCAACACGCTCATTCTCGCAACAGCGCGAGCTGTTACAAAGTCATACTGTGCTCTAAATCTTGGATTTTGACCAAATGTTTCGGCACGGTCATGGAAGCAAGAGACACCACTTAAGCCTAATTCATCAATTAACAGTTGTAAAAATTGGATTCGTTTATTTAATGAATCAACAATCGTTACTTTAATTTCTGGAAAAGCAATTTTCAATGGAATACTTGGGAAACCTGCACCAGCTCCCACATCACATAAGGAAATCGGTGTTTGAAAGGCCTCAACATGCAAGCCTAGTGTGACAGAATCATAGAAGTGTTTTAAATAAACCTCTTCTTTTTCTGTAATTGCTGTTAAATTAATTTTTTCATTCCACTCAACGAGCAATTCATAATAACGTTGATATTGCACCATTTGCTGGTCGTTTAAGTTAACGCCCGCTTTTGCAAGTGCGTCTTTAAATTGTTCTGGATTCATTTATTATTCCCTCATTCTGTTAATGTAAATGCTGCCGAAATGGCTTGCCCGCTAATTTGTTTAATAAGGCGGTAGTTTCCTTCAGTCAGCGTATTCTTATCTAATAAGTCAAAGCTAATCGTTTCATTATTTTCACTGTTTGCTTCCAAAATATAAGCAATCATAATCCAAGATACCTCTCCTTCAAAGGGCACCTCATACCACTCACCATCTATTTCTTTTTCCAGTTTAAACTCAACCCCGTAAGAGTGTTCTTCATTGGATTCATTTTTGATGGTTAGTGCGATTGATTCGGTTGTTACAGGATGTTCAGTCGGCGTCACTAGCATAGTCACACCATCCAATTGATTTAAGTCTGAATCTTGATACGACGATGGTTCTAAATCTACCGTTTTTTGACAAGCAGATAAGAAAGCTAGTAGCAATAAAAGAGTAAGGATAAACACATTTTTCTTTTGAAGAATCATTTCTGTTCACGTCCTTTTTAGAGTAGCTGACTTTTTCCTTTCTATTATACATGAATCTTATGGTAAATGGACCCTCCTATTCAACACTAATCATTTTAAAAGTAAAAAACGAGTGTTTTCATAACTATATTTAGATTCAATTATTAGACACCTTTAGCTATTTTTGTTATAATTTTATAGTAGAAATAAAGATATGCTCAAAAAGAGTGTTCATTTACTATCTTTCGAAAGGAGTTTTGTGTATTGAACGCACTAACAGAAAAATTTAGAGAAATAGCCATTGGCGTTCTCCCAATTGTGGGGACTGTTCTCTTATTACACTTTTTTGTCACACCGCTAGAAGGCGTCATTCTTGGCCGTTTCTTGCTCGGTTCTGCATTAATTTTAATTGGTATGCCGCTTTTCTTACTCGGCGTTGATATCAGTATTAGTCCGATTGGCGAAGATATGAGTCATTCTCTCATCCAAACCAATAAGATGAAAATAGTTGTTCTCGGCAGCTTCCTTTTTGGTTTTATTATTTCAGTCGCTGAACCCGATCTTCATATTTTAGCTAAGCAAGTCAGTGTTGTAACGAATCATTTAATTCCACAAATGCTACTTGTGATTGTCGTGTCCTTAGGGATTGGTCTGTTAATCGCTCTGGGTATGTATCGTATTTTAAAACGCATCCCCTTGAACCGCTTCATGACCATCATTTACGGACTTATTTTTATTTTAGCCCTATTTTCAAGCGGGGATTTCTTAGCGATTGCCTTTGATGCTTCCGGATCAACAACTGGTTCGGTAACGGTTCCCTTTATGCTTGCGATGGCAGCCGGAGCTTCTGCTATTACCCGTAGTGGTAGCCAAGAGGATTCGGATAGCTTCGGTCTATTAGGGATTGCGTCTTCTGGTGCAATCGTGGGTGTTTTATTAATGGGGATTATCGGTGGAAAAGGTGAACTAACCGGTGCTTTGCCGCTGGATGAGGTGGCCTCTGTGTCAGTTATCAGTGCCTTTACTCAAATGATTCCATCGACTGCTATGGAATCGTTACTGTCTCTTTTACCCGTTCTTGCTTTGTTTTTAATTATCAATGCGATTAGTTTGAAAAAGAAAAAACGTGAGCTACAACGTATTGCTGTTGGTTTGTTTTATACTGTTGTCGGATTAATTTTATTCTTAACTGGGGTAAATGCCGGCTTCATGGATGCCAGCCGTCGTTTAGGCTTTTTACTGGCTGAAAACCACTCTGCTTTCTTTGTTATTTTAGTGGGTGCCGTCTTCGGTGTTCTCACAATTCCGGCAGAGCCTTCTGTTTACATTTTGAACAAACAAATCGAACGTGAAACGACCGGTGCGATTAAATCACGTACGGTTATGATCAGTCTCTGTATCGGTGTTGGTGCAGCAGTTGGCCTATCTATTTTACGGATTATGGTGCCAGCCTTGCAACTTTGGCATATCCTATTACCAGGTATGATTATTGCCATCGTTCTTTCTTATTTCGTTCCCGATATTTTCGTTGGGATTGCTTATGATTCCGGCGGTGTTGCTGCAGGTACGATGACGGCTACCTTCATCCTTCCTTATACGCAAGGAATCGCTGAATCTTATCCGATGGCGAATGTCTTAACCGATGGCTTTGGTGTGATTGCTCTAGTTGCTATTACGCCAATCATTACGGTACAATTGCTAGGTTGGATTTATCGACTACGCACCAAAAATGATCATAAAAAAACGGAGGGTGAGGTTTATGAATAAAGAAATGCTGTCACAAACAAGTCTTTCTGAATTAGACCAGAACTACACGCTTTTAACTGTCATCGTTAATCAAAATAAAGCTGAAAAAATTACCCAATATGCCAAGCGAATTGGGATTAAACGCTACACTAGCTTCCGCGGTAAAGGAACGGCTACAAGTGCCATTTTACAAATGCTAGAGATTAGCGACATCAACCGCGAAGTGATTATCTTTATCATTCCGACTGTTCAAGTCGATGAGATGATGGCAAAGTTAACTGAAAAATTCCATTTCGAGAAACCGAGTCAAGGGATTCTCTTTACAGTCAAGTTATCGCACGTACTCGGCATCACTCACAAAGCACCAGAAAATAGCTTGCCCGACACTAACCTTCACACCGATTTAATCGGGATGTGTACGATTGTTGATAAGGGACTAGCTAGCGACGTCTTGGATGTTTGTAACCGTGATAGCTTCCTAGGTGGGACGATTCTGCCAGCTCACGGCTCTGCTCGTGAATCGGTTAAAATCTTTAACTTTGCGATTGAACCGGAAAAAGAACTGGTTTTAATGCTCATTCCAGTAAACAAGGCCAACGACATGAAAAATCGACTGGTTGAAAAACTGAATTTAAAGGATAAAAATTCCGGCATCTTCTTTACCTTTGCCATCGATCAAGTCAGAGGGCTGAAGAAAAAAGAAGGCTACGAAGATAGCGAACATGATATTAAAGAACGACTAGCTGACTGGGAACATGAAGAAGCGCATTACGATGCGATTTGGACCATTGTGCCAGAAGGTTATGACGGTGATGTCGTACGAGCTGCTGAAAAAGGTGGCTCACAAGGTGCAACCATTCTTTCTGCAAGAGGTGCCCATGTTCGTGACCATAGCTTGATGATTGCTGATATTGAACCGGAACGTGAAGTGGTCATTGTGATTACAAAGCGTGACGCAACGTATGATATTTGTAAAGAAATCAACGAGAAATTCCGTTTGGATGATCCCGGTCAAGGCGTTGTTTTCGTCTTCCCTATCCATGAACCAGTTGGTTTGTTAAATAAATGAAAATAAGATCACTTGGGGCGCCAGCTACAGCTAGCGTCCCAAGTTTTTTGTTGCTGGATGAGGTGAATCTGTCGAGTGAGGCGGAAAATAGGGACCTACTCGACATGATTTTCGTTTTTTATGTCGACTGAGCCCAAAATAAATGCCCACTCGACACTTTTTCCGCTTTTTATGTCGACTGAGCCCAAAATTGAACGGCCACTCGACATTTTCCCCTTTAAATCAATGTTTTATCAAAATGTTAAAATGATTTGCGCAATTGAACATAACATTTGCTAGTCAACATTAGGCGAATAATGTATGTTTTTATTAGGAGGTAGACATGATGACTCATTTTAGTGAAAAAATATATCAATTAAGAAAAGAATTTTCCTACTCGCAAGAAGAGGTGGCGGAGCGACTACAAGTGTCGCGTCAAACCATCTCAAATTGGGAAAATGGCACAGCTCAACCTGCCTTAGACAAAGCAGTCGAATTATCCAATTTATTTCAAGTGTCTCTCGATGAATTAGTCGGAAAAATAGTCGGTAAAAGCAAACCGATTAGTCCCCTACTATCTGATTTAGTTGGTCAAACCATTACGATCTTTCTCGTGCCAAGTTCAGATGCTTGGATATCGGTAAGTCGAACGGAAGTAACAGCTTGCGAAGTCATAGCAGTTAGTGAGCATAGTTTGAAAGTCATTGTTAGCGAAAAGAAACAACGAATCGAACGTGTCTTCATGTTGAGAGATATCGTTGGAATGAAACAAGAGGTGGTATAAGTATGTGGCTATTTATAATCGTCATAGCAATCATGGTTTTTACTCGTTTAGATGACCTAATTGAATTATTTAAAAGTAAAGATCCAAACTATCAAGAGGATAAGCAAAAAGAAGCCTTAGAGCAGCTACAGCAAATAGAAGAACGGCGAGAGCGACTAAAATCACTTATCGGTTTAGATTGCCAAATTGAAAGCCTAGAATTTTATTTGATGTCACTGCCAGGAACCATGGCTGTCACCATCCAAGCGGTTGATCAAGAGTGGGTAAAGATGACTATCAAACAGAAAAAGCCGTTTGATTTAATAATGAAAGTGGCAGATATCACAGCTGTTTCCAGAATTTTATAAAAGAATAGACATAAGGAAGAATTCGCAAATAGTGCTAATGCGTTTCTATCGTGGTTGATGACGTTAAGTCATGTTTTAATCCGATAAAAACTTACTAGGCAACCCATTTTGCCTATTCTTCCATTTTTGTTTATTTTCATTGACCCAGATTCTTTTCTTTGACCCTGTGTGCTATAATAATTGAAAAGGCTTACAATTTTATTAAGGAGGAACTACCATGTCAGAATTTAAAGATGGACAAGCGTCGCGTTATCACCAAGCTAAGCAATGGGAAATTGCCTTTTTCTCATTAAATAACTCTGCCACAAACCTGTATTTATTTGCTTTTGGTTTTCTCACTTATTATGCGACAGGGATTGCTGGTTTCGCTACCTTGCTTGTCAGTAATTTACTGGGTGCTGCTCGGCTGTTCGATGGGATTATTGACCCAACAATCGGTATTGTTATGGATAAATTCAATACACGATGGGGGAAATTCAGACCATTGATGCTCGTCTCCAATATCGGACTCATTCTTTCTTTTTTACTTTTGTTTAGCACTCACCGCTTAAGCGGCGCAGCGCAAGTTGTAGTTTTTTTAATTGCCCTCGTCTTCCATAAAATTGTTTATTCCTTCCAGCAAACCGTTACGAAAGCTGCCCAACCGGCATTGACCAATGATCCTACTCAGCGGCCATTATTCTCGATTTATGATACCGTATTTAGTTCGATTGGTGTGTTTGCTATGGGGCAAGTGGTTGTTTCAAACTTCCTCGCTCCTCGTCATAACGGTGAATTTAACCAAGCTTTTTTCACGGAGTTTTTAACCGGTATTATGATTTTATCTGCTGTTTTGACAGTTTTAGCCATTATCGGAATCAGCCGCAAAGACCGTACAGAATACTTTGGTTTAGGTGAGGATACGGTTGAAACCAAATCGCTACAAGATTACCTATCTGTTATTAAAGGCAATACACCACTGATAACACTAGCAATCTGCGGTGGTCTAATGAAATTTATCGCCCAATTATTGAGTGACCAAGCCTTTTTAGTCATTTTATTCGGTATTATTTTAGGCAATTACGGTTTGTCAGGTCAACTATCCTTGTGGCAAATTGTACCGAACTTAATCGTCGTTGTTTTATTCACTCGTTTGGCAACCCGAAGAGACTTGAAAACATCTTATACCGTTTCAATCTTGATTGCGATGACAGCAATGTTAGTGATGTTAGCGATTCTTTGGACATCAGGAGACCCAACGCAAATCTTTGGCAATGGCGGTCTGTTACCAATTGTATTTGGTATCGCCTATATCGCAATGAAAATTTCATCAACATACCCTAACTCTATTGTCCTAACCATGTCCGCCGACATTTCGGATTTTGAGACATCACGTTCTGGCCGCTTTGTATCAGGTCTGATCGGAACGGTCTTTTCATTAACCGACTCCATCGCCTCATCACTGGCGCCTATCTTCATCGGATTCATCGTTGCCGGTATTGGCTTTAAAGAGGCCTATCCCGACGCTTCAGAACCATTAACTGACAACCTATTCAACGGCGGACTCATTCTACTCGGCATTCCGCTCATTCTCTACATCTTTGTTTTCATCCTGATTCGCAAATACCCACTAAACCGCGAAGCCATGGACAAAGTTCAATTAGCCATTTCAGAAAAAAAGAAAGATGACCTATTCAAATAAATCATGACTCACCCGAAAAAAGATAGAGTGTGAGAAAAGGCGTTTAGCCCCGAATCGCTGGAGCGAATAAGCACAGGATGGTCGTAGATCATCCGAGCATTGAAAGATGCACTGTGGGCTTTAGCCCAAGTGTATCATCATTGTAAGTTTGTAAAGCAACAACAATGATGACAAAGTGACGTCGGGGCTGCCTTTTTGAGCACGTTTGCGCAACAATTATTCTTATATACTTTAGGGGCTGGAGTTATTTCCCAGCCCTGTCTTTTTTTGGGTTCTATAATATATGGTGTTGGTGAATCGAAATTGAACTGCCCCCTGTCAAGTAGACAGGTAAATAAACAAAATCTTTGTCCCATGTATGATACTGTTCATGCATGGTTTTTTTATGCCGGAATGCTTAAGCCCATTTTTAATGTCACCCGTTGGGTATTATAAAAACCAATATATTGTTCAATATCACGCTCTAATTCTTCAAAGCTCATATAAGTCTTCAGCCGATACATTTCTTCTTTGATAATGCCCCAAAAGTTCTCCATTGGACCGTTGTCAATGCATTTTCCCACACGAGACATACTGTGGGTGAGTTGATGTTTCTTCACAAAATTATTAAAGTCGTATGACGTGTATTGATATCCCCGATCGCTATGAATAAGCGTTTGGGTTGATATAATCTTGTCTTCAATTTGGCGAACTGTATCACGAACTAAGGCATTATCATTACGTTTCGATAGTTTAAAGGCTACGATCTTATTTTCGCCATAATCCAATATGGCACTAAGATAAGCTTTGGCGTTCTCTCCATACTTAAATTCAGTCACATCGGTTAATAAGACTTCCATCGATTGATAGTCCTTTCGGAATTCTCTATTGAGGACATTATCGGCGATATGTGCAGGATTGTGGGGCTTGTAACGATATCGTTTCTGACGGATAACAGCTTTCAAGTTCAGTAATTTCATCAAACGATAGACACACTTATGGTTTACTTTAGCGTTCATGAAGTGGTTCAGATAGATAGTTATTCGACGATAGCCATAAATACCTTTATGCTTTTCATAGACTTGAAGGATTAATTCAACAAGCTTTCGAAGCCGTTTTTCCGACGCAGTCGGCTTGCGTTTCAACCACTTATAATAACCCGCTCTGCTCACACCCAAAGCATCACAGAGATGGATTACTTTGTATCCTTCTTTTTGTAGTTTCTTGATCGTTTGGTATTCCGCTTCATACCTCGTTTGCGTGACATCAACTCTCTTTCCACTTCTTCTAACTTTTTTAACGCTACGTTCTCCGTTTCTAGATACTCATTTCGTGCTCTTAAAGCTGCATTTTCAGCCCGGATTCTTTCTTCTTCCGTTTGAACAGAGTTTGGTTTGCCGCGACCTCGTCCATCTACTAGTCCGTCAGGACCATGCTTCTTATATTTTTGAACCCATGAATACACGTTATTGTAGGATACCTGATACTTCTCAGCAGTTTTTTTATAAGATAAACTATTAGCTAGGCAGTCTTGGACTATTTTGATTTTTTCTTCTTGTGTTGATTTTTTATCTGTCATCGTATACACCTCGGATTTTGGAGAATAGCTCCTCATTTCTTCCCCTTTAGTATACTTGTTTATCCAGCTCCTGACAGTATCAACTTTTGGGATATTATATTTAACAGCTAGCTGACCTATAGGTAATCTATCTTCTAAATATTCTTTCACGACTAAGTCCTTAAATTCTTTGCTATATTTATTGGACTTAGATTTAACTTGAATCCCACTAATTCCATGCTCTTGGTATCTTAAGACTTTATCCCAAAAGGACGTCCAATTAATTAATAAACCATAGGCTTCTTTTAATTCTTTGAAACTGATTCCTTCATTCAGATACATCAAAATATATCTTTCGATTTCTTCAGTTGTATGTTTACTGTTTGAACGCATAAAAATCCCCCTAAAGTAATTTTACTTTTTTAAGTGTCTACTTTAGGGGGAGCATATCAAATGATTCACTAACACCTTTTTCTATTTTTAAACACAAAAAAGGTCAGTGAACCCCTATAATTAAGTTACCACACCAAATAATAGGAGGATTCACATGACCCAAATTCATTGTATTAAAAAAATGTTCGGAATAAAAGACCCAAATATTATTTTAGAAGATATTCCTGTAGAATTTGAAAAACTAAACCAAATCAATCATATGATTATACAGGGGAAATTGACCTATACACCGCGTTGTTGCGTCAATTGTGGTGTTTTAAATCAATCTCATCAAGATATCATCAAGAATGGAACAAAAGTATCGACCATTAAGCTGACGCACATCAATTTTCAGCCACTTCTTCTACGCCTAAAGAAACAACGTTTCTTGTGCAAGCATTGTCATCAGACTTTTATCGCTGAAACAACTCTGGTTGAACGCCATTGTTTTATCTCCACTATTATTAAACAAACTATTGCGATGGAGCTGCGTGAAATACAGTCCATGACATTGGTAGCTCAGCACTTGTCTGTTTCGACGAGTACTGTTATTCGTGTGCTTAGACAGGTTGCGAAACCGCTAGCTTCTAAGCATCTCTACTTGCCTCAACATCTCTCTATTGATGAATTTAAGTCAGTTGGAGCTGTCTCAGGTGCGATGAGTTTTCTATTTATTGATGCTCAAAACCATCGGTTAATGGATGTCGTTGAAGACAGAAGAAAAGATCATCTCATTGATTATTTTTTACGGTATCCAAAAGAGTCTCGTTATAGCGTGAAGACGGTCACCATGGACATGTATTCGCCTTATATGGCAGTGGTAAAAACGTGTTTTCCAAACGCCCAAATTGTCATTGATCGCTTTCATATCGTGCAGCATCTCAATCGCGCACTCAATACACATCGTATTCGTGTGATGAATAATCTCTACAGTAAACGCCCGAGGGATTACCGTAAGTTAAAGAAACAATGGAAGTTGCTTTTAAAAAATGACTGGGAATTAAATGTGAGTGATTACCGAACCCATCGTCTTTATGACGGTCTGATGACTGAAAAGATGATGGTTGATTATTTATTGTCCCTTGATCCACAGTTGCGTCAGGTTTACATGTTAGTCAATCATCTCCGTTTCGCCCTTTATCAGCATGATTTTGAACAATTTAGCACGATTTTAGAAGACACTAGACAACAGATATTACCAAGAAAGATCCGTACCACCGTCCAAACGTTAGTGACACATCGAGTGGGTATTAGCAATGCCTGTTTTTATACCCTTTCTAATGGCGCCATTGAAGGTATTAACAATAAAATTAAGACCATAAAGCGATCTGGGTTTGGTTATCGTAATTACACGAATCTCCGTGCGCGTATTCTGGTCAGTTTCCGCTTGACTATCAATCATTTTGAGCCCAAGGCATTACGCTATCAAGACGAACAAGCTAGACAAAAAGAAAAAGCCAAAGTGAGAATTTAATTCTCACTTTGACTATTATAGGGTCACCAACACGATTTGACAGAGAACCTTTTTTTGTGTCTCGGTTGCCCGCTCTTTTTTTCTATGCCATAATAATGAGTATGTTTAAGTGATGTCACTAATTAAAAAGGAGGTTCCTATGCTTAAACGATTTTTCTCCTATTATCGCCCTTATAAATCATTGTTTATCCTTGATTTTACATGTGCTGTTATTGCAGCCATCTTAGAGTTGGCCTTTCCTGTTGCGGTCAACAATGTGATTGATTCTATTCTACCTTCAGGCAAATGGAGTCTCGTTATTATCGCATCTTTAGCTTTGTTATTACTCTATGTCATCAACACGGCTATGCAATACATCGTTACCTACTTTGGACACAAGCTAGGCGTTAATATCGAAACCGATATGCGTCAAGAATTGTTCAGTCATATGCAAAAGCAAAGCTTTAGTTACTATGACAACAACAAAACCGGTAAGTTGATGACACGTCTCACCACCGATTTGTTTGAAATTTCAGAAGTGGCCCACCACGGCCCTGAAGATATTTTCATTACGATTATCACCTTGTTGGGGGCCTTTTTACTGATGCTGCAAGTCCATACTAAATTGGCGATTGCGACAGTCTGCTTGATTCCACTCATCATGTTCGCAGTGTCTTACTTCAACCGCAAAATGACGAAAGTAAACACACGCATTTATGAAGACTTAGGCGAATTCAATGCTGGCATTGAGGCTTCGGTCAGCGGTATTCGCGTTGTTCAAGCTTTTGCTAACGAAGATCACGAAGCGGAACGCTTTAAGTTTTTAAACCAAGCTTATCGCAAATCAAAACTGCTCTTCTATAAAATGATGGGCTTGAGCTCGTCTTATAACTATTTGATTATTCGTTTAATTAACTTGTTTGCCCTTTTCTTCGGTTCTTACTACACCATTCAAGGTGAGCTAAGTTACGGTGACTTTGTTGGATTTATTTTACTATCCAATATTTTTGTTCGTCCGATTGAAAAGGTTAATAATATGATTGAACTTTATCCTAAAGGAATTGCTGGGTTCCGTCGCTTCGCTGAGGAGATGGACCGTCCGCCGCTGATTACTGATAAAGTAGGAGCTATAAGCGTTGACGGCTTAAAAGGGAATATTTCCTATGAGAATGTCTCTTTTTGGTACGACGAATCAGAAAAAGTATTGGATAATATTAGCCTGACGATTAAAGCAGGCGAGACGGTTGCCTTTGTCGGTCCAAGTGGGGCTGGTAAAACAACCCTATGTAATTTGCTGCCACGCTTTTATGACATTAAGGAAGGCCAGATTACGGTTGACGGCTATAATATTCAAGATGTGACGATGGCGTCGCTGCGGAATGAGATTGGTGTCGTTCAACAAGATGTTTACCTCTTCCCAGGAACCATTCGAGAAAACATTGCTTATGGAAAACTGGATGCTAGCGAAGACGAGATTAAACGCGCGGCTCAATTAGCCAACCTTGACCATGTGATCGCTGCTATGCCAGAGGGATTAGATACGGTGATTGGTGAACGTGGTGTGAAACTGTCAGGCGGTCAAAAACAACGTCTGTCGATTGCACGTATGTTCCTAAAGAATCCACCGATCTTAATTTTAGACGAAGCAACCTCTGCACTTGATACCGAAACAGAACAAGTCATTCAAGAATCACTTGATTCCTTGGCAGTAGGTAGAACAACCTTAATTATTGCCCACCGTTTAGCAACCATTAAACATGCAACACGTATTGTTGTAGTTGATGAAACAGGGATTTCTGAACAAGGAACTCACGATGAACTGATGGCCATTAACGGCACTTACCGCCGCTTGTATGAAGCACAGTTTTTAGATTAATGATTGTAATCAGGAGGAAACCTAATGATAACCTTTTTCGATTGGACCTTTTACTATCCAGATCATTTCAGAATTTATAGCGATTTAGAAGAAAAAAGAATTGCTTTTCTAACCGCAGGAGATGATGAGATTCACCTCACCTTAGAAGTCGTTGATAACCAACTTGTTTTTCATCCACGTTGGAATGTCAATGTGATTGTTTTAGGTGATAAGGAATTCCGTATCACAACGAATGATTAAGAGAAAAGGCTAGAAGTTCATCTTCTAGCCTTTTTTTGCAGGCATTTTTTTGATAAAAATCCTTCTTTTATTAAATTACTATGTTAAAATAGTAGTAATTTAATTAAAACGGAAGGAGTTAGATAATGGTTATAGCTGTCTTTAAGGAAACATGGCGGCATTTGATTCGCCATAAGAAAAATAGATTAGTCTTTGTACTGGCGCTCATTGGCATGGTCGTCTACAGTGGTTTTTTACTGCCCCACCAAGACGATATTCATACCATTGATCTTGATAAACTAGAAATGAGCATCCACGCCAATAAAGGTATTATGGACACTGCTGCTGAAAAGGAGAATTTCAGTGTCAACCTCTTTACTGGCAGATCGGCCTATGTGGACGGGAAGCTAAAATACGAAAATAGCCGTGCCCTTCTTAACGCCATTGAAAATGGTGACGTGTCACGCTATCTCGCTATTAGTAGGCAGTATGTACCCGATTTCCATAAGGATAAACAAACAGAATTCTACCAAAAGAAATCGCTATTCCCTGACAAGGACTTTTTCTTTGATTCAATGATGTACAGCAAGCGATTAGAGAGCTATCCAGCTGAGGATTTATCTTTCCATGTTGTCCAAGAAAAAACCGCTTGGCAGCAGATTCAAGTCTTCCTTAGTAAGTGGGGGCCAACAGTCCTCGTGACACTTACCCTTTTTATTGCCTGCGATGTCTTTGTACTAGGTATAAAAAAACGAACCCAACATATCGGCGTGCCAATAGCTTGGGGAAGCTACCTCTTCATCCAATCACTCGCTATTATTGTCTTTATTTTGGTGATGCTATCTACTTTGGCAGCCAGCTTCTTCATAATAAACGGCATTTTATATGGCTTTGGGTCACTCAATTGGCCAGTGGTTCTCTTTAACTACAGTGAGGACTTTTTCTTTTCAGAAGTTTCCCCCTTCACCTTAGTGAGTATAGGAAGCTTTTTAGCTCAAGCACTTCCTTTTTTAATCGTATTTATTTACTTTTTCACACGACTATCAGCCTTTTGGTCACTCATTTTCAAGCAAGAAGTCGTCGTTTTCCTAGCAGGATTATTTACCCTCCTCTTTGAGAAACTCTACTTCAGTCGCACAACGAGGGACCTACTCGGCATCGACATCAGCTACTTCCCCCAAACCTACTTTGACTTTGGCAAGGTGATGACCGGGGAAAAGAACTACCTCTTGAATACCTCTACAGTGACTGCTGGACGAGGCATCGTGGTTGTTTTGGTGGCGGTTGTCTGCCTAGAACTTCTACTCGCTCTCGCAGCACGCTTACGAACACGACAAACATTTATTGGTTAAAGGAGGAAAAAGATGCATCTAGCAAAATGGGAATGGAAAAAAATAATGCGCGATTGGAAAACCCGTCTCTTGTTACTGGGCTTTTTCCTCTTCTTTAGCTCATTTTCCCTTCTATATAAACAACAAACGCTCACTTTCCCTGAAGCGGAAATGAATGAGCAGTACCAAACCATTCACCAGCTCTTTAACTCGATTCCAGAAAGTGTCTTCACTGGTGAAGATGGTAAAGACGTTTACGATACCATGGCTAAACAGCAAATGTTATATGGTATGCAGCTATATATTTTGTCTAAACGTGATGGCAATGAAATTAAAGGTTTGGAGCATGTCTTTGACAGCTATTTAGAAAACGGGGTTAATATTGCCCGCAATAACGCCTATTTACTCGAACTCGATCAGTTTGAATACTATGCTTATTTGATTAGTTATTTGCCTGATGAAACGGATATTTATAGAGATTTAGCCTTTTTCAACTATATGGATGAAAAAGGGATTGATATCGAATGGAACGCCTTCTCGGCTAGTACTATTTTAGTTGAAGAAGTCAATATGATGATTGGACTGGTTCTGTTTCTTTTCGTCGCTCTACTCGCTTGCGACAGCTTTAGCCGCGATCAATTGAAAAACTGGAGTATTACTCACGGCTTACCCGTTCATTGGAAAAAACAATGGCGGTTACGTAGCTTGCAACTCTGGTTATTGATGTGGGCAGCCTCTCTTTTAGGGCTAGCAACGAGCTACATCATTAGTTTAATCATGGAAACGAGCGGAAGCTTAATCTACCCAATCATGATTAACTGGCAAGGCGGTTATTTACCTATTCCCGTTTGGCAGTATGTCTGCCTTGCTTTAGCCTTTGCCATGATGGTTAGCTTTGTCCTCATGCTCTTAGCAACCGGATTGAGTTGGATCTTTAGAACCATTTATTTAACCATTGTTACCATCGTTGCCTTATTCTTTCTTCCATCATTATGGACAGTCATTCAGCCCCTGTCATCGTGGCAGCCTAGCCTTTACTTCCATATTGAGGATGTCTTTACGAGCGACACATTCGCACAACTCGGTGTCAACATTTGGAAGGGCCCGATTGTCATGATCGGACTAGTTGTGATAATCGAACTGATTTTCCATGTGGTTTTCGACCACATTCAAACCCAAACACTCGGATTAAAAAGGAGGACGAGTCAATGACTTTATCCATAGCTGACCTAACCGTCCAATACGGCGATCGCACTATTCTAAATCAGATTAGCTTTGATATTGAAAAAGCATCCATTATCGGTTTGGTTGCACCTAACGGAACGGGAAAAACCACCCTATTCAATGCTATTATGCGCTACATCCCTATTAAAGGTGGCAGCATCACCATTGACGGCAAAACCTATAGCAACAGCCGAAAAGATATTTTAAAGCTCCATCAACAAGTTACCTTTTTCCCTGACCAAGCAGACTTGTACGAGAATTTTTCAGGCCGCGAACATATTCAAATGTATGCTGATATTTGGCAAAAAAAAGCCGGACAGACCGTTGATCAAATTATTGATCGACTACATATGAATCACTACGTCGACCGCCATGTTCACACTTATTCATTAGGAATGCGTCAACGCCTCTGTTTTGCCATGATGTGCGCTGCCGACACACCCATAATGTTGATGGATGAAGTGATGAACGGACTGGACCCTGAAAATGTCAATCTAGTATCGAGCGTTCTGAATCACTTACGCTCTGAGGGGAAAATTATTATGGTTGCCTCTCACTTACTCGACAATCTAGATGAATACGCTGATAAGGTTTACTTTTTAGAAGATGGGAAGTTTGTTTATATTTCTGACCACCATCAAGAAAAAGATCAGTATGTCAAAGCAAAACTTGCAAAAGTCGACTATGATCGCTTGCTCCCACTTCCAGAAGGCAGCCTTTATTTAGACAATAATCTCTGCTGTATTCCGGTTAAAAACGACCAAGAAGCCCTTCATTACGTTAGCCAGCTACGTCACTACAAGGTGGAACAATTGTCAGTTGGGCCTCTAGGAACGGCTGATCATTATATTCGCATCTATGATTTTACAACAGAGAATAAGGAGTGATGGCATGAAAAAAATCACATTTCCTTTGCTTCTCGCCATCACGGTTTTAACAGGCTGTTCATCCTTTAAGGGTTTAGCTAGCGAACGCTATGACGGTCGCGTTATTGAAAAAGATTCAGCTGCCATTCTGGCTTATCAAGAGAATCAAGTCATTCTTGGCGAAGAGAAAGATGCTTTAAATCCATCCCTTCCCGATTTCTTTTTCCAAAAACCACTGACCTTTGTAGGAGACGAGCTCTTTATACCCTTGAGTGAAACGCCAGTTGTTGTGGGCGATGATGTCCCCCAAGGCCGCTATATGATTAACCGCAACTTTACAGCGGCTCAAGTCACCATCGCTGATGAAAATGGTGAAACGCTCTTTAACTACGTGATGACTGACCAATCTGGGCACTTGGAACTTAATCTTTACGATGGCATGCAACTAACAGCCAATCAAGAAAATGACCAGCAATTTCTTTACCTCACCAATTCCGATTCACCGCCGCCTAATGTGCCCGTTGTGATTATCGGCCAAGGTCAACCCGTGATTGAAGAAGGCGACTATGAATTAAACAATGGGGCCTATTATGTCGGAACAGATTTAGAAGCAGGTAGCTACGAAATCTCATTGCCTTTGTCTTATGGCAATGACAGGTTGAAGTACGTCTATATCTTCAATCCCGACCATAGCTTCCAAGTCATCGAATTACTATCTCGTTTCGAAAGCAAGCCGACTGATGTCAATCCTGTTGTAACCCTTGAGGACGGACAATTCCTTTATATTCAAGATATGTCTTCAGTCTTATTAAGTCCAATTTAAATGAAATAAAAAAGAGAGGCTGGAAAATTCCAGCCTCTCTTTTTCGTTTACTTAGAATCAAATGATATAGTCCAGTTTTCCATTGCAACATGGGTTAAATCTGCTTTTAGGTAAGTTGTCCCATTTATTTCAAATTCAGCTTGTGTTTGGTCTATTAATTGCTGGCGCAAATGGTCTAACCCTGCTTCTGAAACATGATGAAGGCTACTTTCTCCCTCTTTGTTAGTTAGTTGAACCTCACTTTGATAATCAAACACCATCTGATAAGAATGGCCATTCTTTTGTCCTGCTTCTAACAATTGAATGCCTCGTTTGTTAGCCAGTTCACCTATTTCACCGTGCTGGTCAGCCATGCCATGGAAAGGCTCCACGCATAAGAACGGTGCTTCAACACCTTCTTCTGTCCACACACATAAATAAGGAAAATCATTCATGAAAATGGTCACGCTATGCTCGGTTTGATTAGATACTAAGCTAGCTTTTTGAAGAGCGCCATCCTGGCCATCAATAATGAGACCCGCACCAAACAGCTCACGGTCTACTTTCAATTTCCCTTCCTTAACGGCAGTTAGCGGACGTTTAATACCACTCACATAAGGCGCAGGATTCATCTCGTGATACTCAAAATCGGTCAGCGTATTATTGTTGAAGTGAAGCTCATAGTCTTCAAAGCGACCCTCGCCATTTAACGGCACGTTAAAGGCTGGATGCCCGCCTAGCGAATAGGGCATTGTTTCGTCAGAACGATTTTCGACTTCAAATAAAACGGTGACTGCATTTTCCTTTAAGGTATAGGTCAGTTTTAACTGAAAGGCATAGGGATAGCGTGCGAGTGTCTCGTCATTTTCCACTAAGACAAAAGAAGCCGATTCTGCCGTTTGTTCCACAAGCTCAAAGTCATTATCCCTAGCAAAGCCATGTTGATTCATCTCGTAAATTTGGCCATCCTTGATATGCTTATTATCAATCAAGCGACCGACAATCGGGAATAAATTAGGTGACTGTTTCGACCAAAACCCTTCCGCCCCTTGCCAAATATAATCAAACTGCTCTGCCTTATGAAAGACACTTTGAAGCTCCGCTCCTTTTTTGGCAATTGTTACTTTCAATCGTTCATTTTCTAAAACAACCATATCATTCGCCCCACTTTGCTCTTTTTTAAAATTATACCCTAGACAACAAAAAAAGCACAGAAACGGCTCGCTTCTGTGCGGATTGTCATAGATTAATCTTGTGGGCTAACATCTTTACGTTTGTCTTCAGTGTGTTGGGTCATCATGTGCTCAGCAACCAATAAGAGAATAGGCAGCACGACATCATCCGCATAACCTGCAATCGGTAGAAAATCAGGAATCACATCAATGGGACTAATCACATACAATAAAATCCCCGCAATCAGCCATCTTTTCCGTTTATCTAACTTACCGCTCATTACGGCTGTTGTTAATTGTTTGATCTTTGATGTCGGGGTTGTGATTAAGCGTTTCTTCGTTTTCATGGTCTCCCTCCTTCAATACCATAATTATAAGAAAAAGGAGCGGTTTTGTTATCGGTCGGAAGGAGGATTTTCATTCAAATTCGAAGTAAAGCATTTGTCTTTCCCCCTGATTTGCGTTATCCTTGGCTTGTAAGACAGATTTTTTACTAACCAAATTTGAGGAGGAATACAGATGTTGAACATTGGAATCATCACAGGTAGTACTCGCCCAAACCGTAACAGTATCAAGGTCGCAAATAAGCTAAAAGAATGGGCTGACAAGCGACAAGATGCAGCATATGAGGTAGTAGATATTGCTGATTACAACTTACCCCTTTATAACGAGCCCATCTCCGCTGCTTACAGCCAAGACTATCAAACGCCAGAGGCAAAACCTTGGTCTGAAAAAATCGCATCGCTAGATGGTTATATTTTCGTGACACCTGAATATAATCACGGAATCACATCAGCTCAAAAGAACGCCATCGACTATCTATATGTCGAATTCAATAACAAACCTGCCGGAATTGTTAGCTACGGCTCATCAGGCGGTGTCCGCGCAGCAGAAGCATTGCGTATTGTTTTAGCAGAATTACAAGTCGCATCCGTTCGTACCCATGTTGCTATGTCACTCTTTACTGACTTCGAAAACATGAGCGAATTTACACCAGCTGCCTTACACGAAGATACCTTTAATGCCCAACTCGACCAAGTCATTAGCTGGGGCGAAGCATTAAAAACCGTTAGAGAAAAATAACCGATAATTGCCCGTCTATCCTTCAGCTGAAGGGTAGACGGGTTTTTTTGTTTTAAGATGACATATGCACTTCTTAGATCAAGATTGTTTGACAAACACTCTTCTTAACATTAAACTTAACTGTAATAAAAGAGTTTAGAAAAAAGAAGCTACATACGTAAACGTATGTAGCCTCTACTTAATAAGTATTTACCTAAACTCTTTTATTATCCCTTAATAGCCCATGCTGCGAGAAAACCAACTACTACGCCTACTGCAAACATAAAATTCCCTCCTCCCGTAAACATTCTTAAATATTTTATTTACAGTACAGATAGATTCCGAACGCTACCCCAGCAATAAATGCATACATATTTGTCACCTCCCTTCAATACATTAATACAACAGTAACTACTCTCAATTAAAATCTCTTAAATAAATATCAATGTGTTATATGCTTTTTTTTAAAAAAAGATATCCTAAATTAAGCTTTTTTGTTTTCTTAGTTACTTTTCCTGATAAGTTCATTTTAAAAGCTACCATATTCAAAGCTAAAAGCACGATTAGCCACGCTAACAAAACATAAAAAGACTCGGATTTAATTGAATAGTCGGAGTTTTTCGTCAAACTAACAAAAAACTCTGTATAGCTTCCCATAAAGCTGTAACTGTTAATCTTTTCAAGAGTATGATTTGAAAGAGAAAACATCGGCAAAAGGCTAGTAATAAATATAACTGGAAGTGTATTGATTTGGGTTTTCGATTGTGAACTAGAGAGCAAAGCAATCGACAAGTTCAACAATACAACTGCAATGGCAGTCAAGA
Source organism: Jeotgalibaca arthritidis (assembly GCF_011100465.1). NCBI lineage: Bacteria > Bacillati > Bacillota > Bacilli > Lactobacillales > Carnobacteriaceae > Jeotgalibaca > Jeotgalibaca arthritidis. The sequence continues at coordinate 1,126,781 of NZ_CP049740.1, read as the reverse complement.
CAGAAACTATCCAGTAATTCAAATAATTGTTCCCTAAGTTCGATTCAACCAACAATGGAAAAGATACTATTGTTAAAACACCCAATATAATTGGAAAAAATAGTGTTGATATAATATATTCGCTACTACCGACTCCAGACAAAATAAGAGTTTTTAAATTATTTTTTTCCTTCTCTTCAGAAATAATATTCGATACCATATTTCCTAAAGAAAAGGCAAAGGACATCCCTAGACATGTAAATAAAATTTCAATTGTATTTCCCCCAGATGGATTTAGAAATTTTTTATATAGCAAAGCTAAGGCATATGGCATAGCGATTTGAATTAATAGATTCTTATTACTTAATAACATCTGCGCACGTAGCCAAATCAGTGTTACTGTTCTATTGAGCATCTAACCTCACTCCTGTCAATTTAATAAAAATATCCTCTAGCGTAGGCTCACAAGAATGTATTGAAAAAATATCATCTCTCGAAATATATGATGTTAAGTTCTCAAATGGTATTTTTACAGAACTTCCATCTATAAACGCTATTTTCAACGCCTTTACATGATTATTTCTATGAATAATTTCTTGTGGTGTCCCTGATTCTATCAGTTCTCCTTGATTCAGAAGTACTAATCTATCACATAGAAACGTTGCTTCATTCATATCATGGGTTGTTAAAAAAATACTAGTACCTGATGACTTCAATTCAAGTAGAAGTTCGTGGATTCGTTTCGAAGTTGTTGGATCTAAACCACTCGTTGGTTCATCTAAAAATAACACATCTGGTTTGTTAATAATCGCTCTAGCTAATAACATACGTTGCTTCATACCAGTAGAAAGCTTTTCAGCTGGTTTGTCCTTACTAGCATACAAATCGACCCTTTTTAAAATCTCATCAACTTCTTGTTTTTTAACCCCAAATAGTTTTGCATACAATAAAATATTTTTGTATAAACTCAACTTTTCATAATAACCACTCGTATCACTAACAATACCTACTCGTTCAAAATCAGAAGCTTGTAAATGTCCAACTTCTTTGTCAAACATAATCACTTGCCCTGAATCAGCTAATAATTGACCTGTTAGAATATTAATAGTTGTCGTCTTACCAGCACCAGAGGGACCTAGAAAACCAAATATTTCCCCCTTGGCAATTGAAAAATTAATATCATTCAAGGCAAGTTGCCCATAAAACGTTTTAGATAGTCCTTTTACACTAATCATAATTATTAAACTGCCTCCTTCATTTATTAGTTTTATATAGCACTCTAGAAAGAGTATTTAATTTTCGTAAATTCCATATTTTAATAAAAAAACTAGATTTTAATAAAAACATGGACAGTAGACTTACAAAAATAACTTCCTTATATATAATAGTATTGTACTCAAGAGCAGTTGTTTATTTGGATAGTAAACACTACTACCCGTCAATTAATTCAATAATACCAATAGTTCTGATCGCGCTATTATCATCTTCCAATATAATAGTTTGGAGTAAGCTCACGCCTATAAACAATAAATTTGTGAAAACTTGAACATATTTAATCTTTTTACTCATACTTACTTACCTCCCTCTTTTAATCGCTCCCTAATAATAACTTTTATTATCTAAAATTTATTATTTTTTTCTTATATGTTAAATGACAATATTATGGTAAAATTATTTAACTATGTAAGAGGTGGGAAATATGACTAACTTAGGAAAAACAATTCGAATACTTAGAAAATCAAAAAACATGACGTTAGCACAACTTGCTGATGGCATTATATCATTACCTTTTTTATCAAAATATGAACGTAATAGCAGCGATATATCAGCTTCAAGTTTCCTGTCTCTGTTAGAACGTTTGAATGTTAATCTTAGGGAATTCGAAGAACTAAATTCAAGCGGAAAAGAATACTCACAAAAAAACTTTTTTAAAAATTACAGGGAGGCCCTCATTTCTGATGACCTTTTTTTGTTAAATAAACTGTTAAATCAAGAAAAAGAATATCTCGAGTTAGATGGCAATTATAGACATAAGCACAACATCGTCCTTATCAATCAATACATAAATAAAATCAGCGGTCTAGCTTTTGATAATAATCAAGTTAAATTGATAACAAACTATTTACTTCAGGTAGAGGATTGGGGCTATTACGAACTCAGTCTATTTGGAAACTCCTTATTTTCTCTGCCCATTGATTCAATTGACTTTCTTTGCAAAGTAGCTTTTAAAAAAGCCAGCTTCTTTTCTGATATTTTTTACCTAAAAAATGATTTAGCCTTAATTGCCTGCAATGTCATCATCGTTATGATTGAACAGGATGAACTACATAGGCTTGATTCTCTCTTTTTACTTGCTGATAGGAACCTAGAAAATACAAGATTTTACTATGAAAAGAATAAAGTTAATTATCTTAAAGGACTATATGAGATTAAAAAAGGAAATATTGAAGTAGGGAAACAACACTGCATGAAGGCCATTGAAACCATGTACTCACTCGGAGATAATATCAATGCGAAGGCTCATCAAGAGGAATTAAAAAAATATTTGAATTAAATTTAATCTATTTGAAATAATCAGCTTCTTTCATTACAATAACTTTAAAAAAACATAAAAAAATCATCATCTTCGGTACGCACGGTACTAAAGCCAAAAGATGATGATTTTTCTATTTATAAATTTTATAAGAAAATATCCCCTTGCCATTCCCATTGATCGAAGTAATCAAGGTCGGCTTGTTCCAATTTGAAATCAAAGATTTCAGCGTTTTCTTTAATTCGTTCAGAATGAACGGATTTTGTTAACGGAATATAGTTTTTATCTAAGCAGTAGCGCAGTAACAATTGCGCAATGCTTTTTTTATATTTCTCTGCCATCTTAACAATAGCATCGTCCTCTAACATTTGTGGAATCGGTGATAGTGGTGACCACGCTTCAATCGCCATACCCGCTTCACGACTCATCGCAACTGTTTCTGTTTGTAAAACACCTGGGTGAAGACGAATTTGGTTAACCATCGGCTTAATACGGCAGTTTGGTAGCAAGTTTTCTAAGTGTTTCACTTTAAAGTTGCTGACACCAATCGCTTTTAATTTGCCTGCTTCATACGCTTCTTCTAGCGCACGCCATGTTTCAATGTTATCTTCTGCCCAATCCTCTTCGTGACCCGCAACCTCTGGCCAGTGAATTAAGAACAAGTCCATATAGTCAGTTCCCAATTTTTCTAACGACTCATCAATCGTACGAACCGCATTTTCATAACCATGGTTGGAGTTATTTAACTTGCTCGTTAAGTAGATTTCCTCACGCGGCACACCGCTCAAGCGCATCCCTTCCCCAACCAATTCTTCATTGCCGTACATTTGCGCCGTATCAATATGACGGTAGCCTAATTCTAAAGCAACCTTCACACCTTCCACACACTCTTTCGGATCTGTATTACGCCAAGTTCCGTAACCAAGAACTGGAATCGTTGTTCCATTACTCAATGTCACTTTTTCATTTCCAAACATATCATTCACTCCTCAAGACAATTTCTTTTACTATTGTAACCTATTTCAACTAAGAATTTCTTCTGATTTGATTTCTTTTCAGATAAAAAAACAACTTCACAGCCAATTTTCTCCCTGAAGTTGGCGAAAAGCCTCATTCGACCAAGTTCAGCCTTCTTTTTTCCCCTGAAGTTGGAAAAAATGCCTAATTGACCAACTTCACTGAGTTTTTCGACGCTGAAGTTGGTTTTTCACTATAAAACAAGATTAAGCAATAAATAAATGAAGTAAACCACCAGCAGAATCAGCCCCTCTCGCTTACTAATTGCCAATTTTTTAGTATTAAAAATAAAATAGGTCAGCATACCGATGACGAGGACTGCCAGCGGAAAATGAAGCTGGTAAAAAATAGCCGGCACGCCCAATCCAGCTGGCGAAAAGGCAATGGAGACACCGAGAACTAAGAGCAAGTTAAGGCTATTGGCGCCAATAATATTTCCGATCGCCAATCCACCATAGCCTTTCTTAACTGAGGCATAAGTGGTGCTCAATTCAGGTAAACTCGTTCCCAAGGCGACCACCGTCCCCGCGATCACTGCTTCTGAAACGCCCAGCCGGCTAGCGGCCGTCTCAACCGTGCTCACCAAAATACTGGCGCTGGCAGCCACCCCAACGGCACTAATGAAAATAATCAATCCTTCTTTCAAAAATAAGGCAGTTGGTTGGTTTGGCTCAACCGCTTTTTCCTTATGTTCTGCCTCCCCTGCCGGAGTTCTAAACGACAACCACATATAGAGGCCTAGCCCTAATAAAAGCGCCACCCCAATTAGTGGATGAATCTGTCCTGCTGAGAAAAAATGGTTCTCAAAGGGATACTGACTCGCCACTATTATCAAAAGAATTGATCCAATTAAAAAAGGTAAGCGACTGGCCGTTGTTTTGGCTACGGGCATACTACCTGCTAAACTGCCTACCCCTAATACTAAGGTGGTATTGGTTACCACAGACCCAATCGCATTGCCTAAAGCAAAGTCAGTTGTGCCGTTGATAAGGGCAACGACTGAGGTGGCTAGTTCGGGAAGAGTGGTTCCGAGTGACACAATTGTTGCGCCAATGAGAAGTTCCGATACGCCGAACTGACGCGATAACGTTACTGCGTGGTCAACCAAATGATCCGTCGCCTTAGATAAAAGATACAAAGATGCTGCAAAAATAAGCATTAAAATCAGCCAAGATTGGCTTGAAATAAAAGTTGTCATTACTATTCCTCCTAAAAATGAACACAAAAAAGCGCATGCTCAAGAACTTCTTCCCATCCCTGAAGAAAAGTCCTTGAACGCATGCGCTCAACCGTATGTCATTATGTCATTTTTTCAAGACTATTATATCAAAACACTGGGCTCTGACAAGAATAATCGGCTATTATTAGTTACTTGCTTCCAACACCGTATATCTCCCGCTTTGAACATACACCATTAAAACAGAAATATCTGCTGGGTTTACACCACTGATGCGGCTAGCTTGAGCGATTGTTTCAGGTTGAATTTTTTTCAATTTATCTTTTGCTTCTGTAGCAATGCCATTGATGGCATCGTAATCGATATTTTCTGGAATGCGTTTCTCTTCCATTTTCTTCAATTTTTCTACTTTAGCAATGGCTTTTTTAATATAGCCTTCGTACTTAATTTGGATTTCGATTTGGTCAATGACATCACTTGCTAATTCTTCTTCAAGTGGTGCGAATGGCGATAATCCTTTGTAGTCCAACTCTGGACGTTTCAGTAAATCACTGAATAAGAACCCATCTTTCAATGGTGCTGAATTGCGTGACGCTAGGAAAGCTTGCAAGTCTTCTGTTGGTTTAAGGCGAATCGTTTTAATACGCGCAATCTCTTCGTTAACAGCTTCTTGTTTTTCTAAGTATGCTTGGTAACGATCTTCGCTCAACAAGCCAATCTCATGGCCGATCTCTGATAAACGAATATCAGCATTATCGTGGCGTAATAGCAAACGGTATTCGGCACGAGAAGTTAGTAAACGGTAAGGTTCTAGCGTTCCTTTTGTAACCAAATCATCGATCATAACGCCAATGTAGCCATCGCTACGTTTTAAAACAAGCGGCTCTTTTTCTTGAACCGAAAGTGCGGCATTAATTCCGGCGATAATGCCTTGTCCAGCAGCTTCCTCGTAACCAGATGTTCCGTTCATTTGGCCTGCTGTAAACAAGTTCTTCACTAATTTTGTTTCTAGTGACGGACGAAGTTGGTGAGGTTTGACCACATCATACTCAATGGCATAGCCTGTCCGCATCATTTTAGCATTTTCTAAGCCATCAATAGAATGTAGAACTTGCAATTGAACATCTTCTGGTAAAGAAGACGACAAACCTTGCACGTAAACTTCTTCCGTGTTGCGTCCTTCTGGCTCTAAGAACAATTGGTGACGCGGTTTATCGCTAAAACGAACGACCTTGTCTTCAATTGATGGGCAGTAACGAGCGCCGACCCCTTCAACAATACCGGTAAACATTGGCGCGCGGTGCAAGTTATCACGGATAATTTGATGGGCCTCTGTTCCTGTATACGTTAACCAACAAGACAATTGCTCTTGTAAGTAGTCCTCATCTTTAGAGCTAAAGCTAAAGTGATTTGGTTCTGTATCTCCGGGTTGTTCTTCCGTTTTAGAGTAATCAATCGATGATGATAGAATTCTTGGCGGTGTTCCTGTTTTAAAACGTGCCAAGTCAAAGCCTAGTTCGAGTAAGTTTTCAGACAGTTTAATCGATGGTTGTGAATTGTTTGGACCTGATGAATATTTCAGTTCACCAATAATAATTTGGCCGCGAGACGATGTTCCTGCAGTTAGGACAACCGCTTTTCCTCGGTAAATAGCACCAGTATGGCTAACCACACCTTTAACTTCACCGTCTTCAACGATTAATTCTTCTACAATCCCTTGTCTCAATAACAAGTTATCTTGTTTTTCGATAGTCTTTTTCATTTCTTGGGCATAGTCATTTTTATCTGCTTGCGCACGTAATGCTTGAACAGCAGGACCTTTCCCAGTATTTAGCATCCGCATTTGTACATAAGTTTTATCAATATTACGACCCATTTCGCCACCGAGAGCGTCTACTTCACGTACGACAACCCCTTTAGCAGGGCCACCAATGGATGGGTTACATGGCATAAATGCCACCATATCTAAATCAATTGTCAATAAGACTGTTGAGCTACCCATTCGAGCCGCTGCAAGTGCAGCTTCCGAACCTGCGTGTCCAGCACCAACGACAATCACATCAAAATTTCCAGCTTCATATCGGTTCATTCGTTTATTCCCTTCTTTATGTCGACCTTTATTTTCCGAGGCAGAATTGACTGAATAGTTGTGTCAGCAATTCATCCTGAACAGTGTCACCTGTAATTTCACCTAATAATTCCCAAGCTCTCGTAAAGTCAATCTGAACCAGATCAACCGGCATAGCCATTTCAATTCCAGAAATAACTTCTTCTAAAGCTTCTTGTGTGTCATGTAAAAGTGCGATATGACGGACATTAGAAATATAAGTCGCGTCCTTCTCACCCGTTTCGCCAGCAAAGAACATGGCAGCGATTTGTTTCTCCAATTGGTCCAATCCTGTTTGTTCCAACATAGAGGTTGTAATAATTTGCTCTGGACTGCTCCATTCGGTTAGCTCACTAACCGATACCTTTGCAGCTAAGTCGCTCTTGTTTAATAAAATAATGCGGTTCATATCTTGCGTTAAGTCGAGTAAGGCGCGATCTTCATCAGAAAGCACTTCATTTTGGTTAATCAATAACAAGATTAAGTCTGCCGCCAACAAAGCTTGACGACTACGTTCCACACCAATTTGTTCAACAATATCGTCTGTTTCACGAATTCCCGCTGTATCAATCAATTTCAAAGGAACGCCGTTAACATTGACATATTCTTCAATCGTATCTCGGGTTGTTCCTGCAATGTCTGTTACGATTGCTTTTTCTTCTCGAATCAAACGGTTCAACAAGCTTGATTTCCCAACATTCGGGCGACCAATAATGGCAGTTTCTAGTCCATCACGCAAAATTTTCCCTTGTTTTGCTGTTTTCAGTAGTTGGTCAACATGACCTTGTACTTCAATGGTTTTTTCCTTCAATAGTCGAGTTGTCACTTCTTCAACATCATCGTACTCTGGGTAGTCGATATTCACTTCCACTTCTGCCAATGTATTTAAAATAATTTGGCGAATATCGCGAATCAGATGAGACAAATCGCCATCCAATTGGCGCAAAGCCACATCCATCGCTCGGTCTGTTTTCGCCCGAATCAAGTCCATAACAGCTTCCGCTTGGGAGAGGTCAATCCGCCCATTTAAAAACGCCCGCTTAGTAAACTCACCCGGTTCTGCTAACCGCGCGCCGTGTTGTAAAATAGTTTGTAAAATGCGGTTCACACTCACCACACCACCGTGGCAGTTAATCTCAACAACATCTTCTTTTGTAAATGTCTTAGGCGCACGCATAATCGTTACCATGACTTCATCAACTACTTCATCCGTCTTAGGATTATGAATATGGCCATAGTGAATGGTATGGCTATCAACATCTTTCAGTTGCTTCGATCCTGACTGGTATAAGCGATCAGCGATTGCGATCGCATCGTCACCACTTATTCTTACAATTCCAATTGCCCCTTCTCCTGGAGGCGTTGAAATAGCTGCAATTGTATCAAATTCCGTTATCATCATGAGGGATTGCCTCTCCTTCCTATCAGTGTTTCATTTTTGTGCATGAAAAAAGTGCCCACTCCACCCGTTGTCTGTTCGGATGGTTAAGCACTTTGACTGCGTCACACATGTTGGTTATTTTATTGGTTCTTTCACAATTGAATTCTAAGAAATTATACCGACATTGCTTACTAAATGCAAGTCCTTTGTTTCAATTTTAATATACTTTTGAGACTAGGTTTTTTCATAATCATCATGTTAAGATAGTTGGAAGACGATATGAAGAAAGGACTCACTTATGAAAATCATCATCTCACCCACTAAAAAAATGGTCGCCGAGACTAACAGTTTCCTAGCAGAAACAACGCCCCTTTTTCTTAAAAAAACACAGGTCATTCTCGATACTCTCAATAGCCTCACCTACGAGGAAGCGAAAGCGCTGTGGAAGTGCAATGACCAAATTGCCACAGAAAATAGAGAGCGCTTGAAGCAAATGGAGCTGGCTAATCAACTATCGCCAGCCGTGATGAGTTATAAGGGCTTGCAGTTTCAATATATGTCTCCGGATTTGTTTAGCGAAAATGCTCTAGCTTATATGAAAGAAAATTTGCGAATTTTATCTGGTTTTTATGGGGTCTTGCGCCCGTTTGATGGCATTACGCCCTATCGTTTGGAAATGCAGGCGCCACTTCAAGTCGATGGCCACAAAAATCTCTATCATTATTGGGGAAGCCATTTGTATGACGCCCTTGATTTCAGTGACGGACCGGTCATTAATCTAGCTTCCAAAGAATATACAAAAGCCATCAGCCCCTACCTCAAGGAAGGTGATCAGTTGATCGAGATTATGTTTTCTAATCTAATTGATGGCAAGTTGAAGGTGAAAGCAACGCTAGCTAAAATGGCACGCGGCCAAATGGTGCGTTATATGGCTGAAAATCATGTTGAAGCGGTCGAAGACTTACAACACTTTGACCATCCTCATTATCAATTTTCAGCAGAGCATTCGACCAGCCAAAAATATGTTTTCATTTATCAGGACTAAATCACTGACCTTCCTTCGATTTTCCTCCCTAATTATGATAAAATTTAAGGGAGAAGGCGCATACCAGAAACAGACCAGTATGGGCTAAGGAGTTAAGGAAAATGAATAAATTTCATGAAATTTTTAGAGACCTCAAACAACGAATCGAACAAAGAGAATACCCTGCTGGCAGCCTGCTGCCCAGTGAATTAAACTTGGCCCAAATGTACAGCGTATCACGGGAAACCATTCGAAAAGCACTGCGTTTATTATTGGAAAGTGGCTATATTCAAAAGCAACAAGGAAAAGGCTCGATTGTCTTGGACATCCAGCGCCTGCAATTTCCCGTTTCTGGATTAACCAGTTTTAAGGAGCTTCAAGATGGCCAGCAAATTAATAGCGAGACGATTGTCCTTCAAAACAAAGTAGAAACCATTCCGCGCTACTTAGCCGAACGTTTCCACATTCCCGAAGACCAACAAGTGATTAGCTTAGTGCGCTTGCGTAAAATTTCAGGCGAAGTCATCATTTTGGATAAGGATTATTTGCTGCGTGATATTGTCGAATCTGTGCCAACCGATGCAGCTGAAATCTCCCTTTATGATTATTTAGAACAAGAGCGACAGCTCAATATCGCCTACGCTAAAAAAGAATTCGTCGTCGAACCAATTACCGAAGAAGACAAACATTATATGAACTTGAAAAACGATACCCATGTCGTTGTCGTTAAAAGTGAAGTCTATTTAGAGGACACCCGCCTCTTCCAATATACCGAATCACGACACCGCCTAGACCGCTTCAAGTTCGTTGAGTTTGCTAGACGAAAACATAGTTTGTGAGAAAAAAGAGTTTGGATCCAAAATGGTCTTTCACTCTTTTTTCTTCACAATTATGGTACATTATTATCATCTTTTAAAAGAGGTGATGTTCGTTGCAGTCAGATATGACAAATGGCCCGATTGCCAAACTGCTGATTCGATTTTCTATTCCCATGATTTTAGGGAATCTGATTCAGCTTTCTTATAATGCCTTGGATTCTATTATTGTTGGTCGCTTTGTCGGCAAGAATGCCCTTGCCGCAGTCGGAACGTCCAATCCGATTATGACCATTATCGTCTTGAGTATTAGTGGGATTTGTATTGGGGCTTCCGTTTTGATGAGTGAATTTTTTGGTGCGGGAGACTACCAGAAATTGCGGCGGCAGGTCTCAACGGTTTTATTATTTGGTGCTTTATTTTCTATAATTGTTTTATTTTTTGGTCTTTTATTTACGCCTCAACTTTTATCCTTATTAAAGGTACCTGGTGATATTTTGGACGATGCTAGCTTATACTTGCGCATTGTGTTAGTTGGTTTTCCTTTCACCTACTTATACAATGCCTTAGCGGCTGCTCTCAGAAGTATGGGAAATTCGAAAACGCCGCTCTATTTTCTAGTTTTTGCGTCTGGATTAAATGCTGTTTTAGATGTTGTTTTCGTGGCGCTGTGGGGATGGGGAATTACGGGCGCTGCCTTGTCTACCATTATCGCTGAAATTCTATCAGCCACACTCTGCCTCATGTTTGTTTACCGCCATGTGCATGAGTTAAAAGTGAAACGACATGAATGGCGGATTGATAAGGATTTGCTGAAAACTACCCTCAACTACGGGTCAGTGACGGCCCTCCAACAAGCGGCGCAACCGATTGGCAAGCTGCTAATTCAAGGGAAAATGAATACACTGGGTGTGGATGTCATTGCTGTTTTTAATGCGGTCAGCCGAATTGATGACTTCGCCTTCACGCCTCAACAGAGCATTGCAAACGGAATGACGGTCTTTATGGCGCAAAACCGTGGCGCTAAAAAACACGACCGTATGCAAAAAGGCTTCTGGTCGGGCTTGCGATTGGAAACCATTTATTGGTTATTGATTTGTATCGCCGTTCTTACCTTCCAAAAGCCGATTATGACACTATTCGTTTCCGCCAACAATCCCCATTTAATTGAAATGGGAATGAGTTACTTGAGCTTAATGGCCTTCTTTTACCTCTGGCCTGCCTTCACCAATGGCATGCAAGGCTACTTCAGAGGACTAGGCATCATGAAGCCCACTCTAATCGGAACTGTCATTCAAATTTCTTTCCGCGTCCTCTTTGTCTACCTCCTCGTTCCGAGACTAGGCATACGCGGCGTAGCCTTTGCCAGCATGATCGGCTGGACCGTCATGCTCATTTACCAAAGCATCACTTACCAACTGTTAAAGGCAAAACAGTTGGCGAATTAATCAAGACAAAAAAAGGCTGGGATTTTATCCCAGCCTTACAATGGTAATACGACTTGAAATTGAATGTGCTGATTTGAAAGAGCTAGCGCCTGAATACTGCCACCATGTTGCTGAACAATCGCTTGAGCCAACGATAGCCCAATCCCATAGCCTCCAGTACTTTGATTGCGCGACTCATTGTCGCGATAAAACCGATCAAACAGTCGGTCCAAATCTTCTGGCATAACCGCCACCGTATTTTGAACCGATAAAACAGCTTTTTTATTGTCCGTTTTTAAATAATCCTCGCTTCAATTGGCATTGAACGAATGATTTCAACAGTTTTCCCTGATTTACTAGCTAAAAAGTCTTCGTCTAAACTAACCCTTGCTCGATAAAAGCTAATCACACCTTCTGCTGTTTCATTTTGAATCGTTCCAGGTTCGATAAATTCAACTGTTCCTGTGATCGTACCAAAACGGTAATTATTCACCCCCACAACAGCCACATTGACAGGTTGTCCGACTTCAACTTTACTTCGATCTTGCGCTTGGATATAGCTATCAACGTAAAAGCCATTTTCCTCAGTTGCAATCTCACCCACAATCTGATTTTGTTGCAGTGACATACCGATTGAAACCGGTTGAAGGTAATGAAGGACACCAGATTATTGTAGGTAATTAAATTATACTAAAATTTTAAAAACAAACACAGGTACCCATTGCCCATGACTGAGTCAGCCCACCACCATCATTTCCTTCACCTATACAAATAGTGTGTAATAGATTGATAACGAGCATTGTTTAATTTAACTGCTCGTTATTAATAATTGTTTTGGAATATTTCATTTTTTGACCGTGAACCATCATAAAATGGCTTCATCTAAACTTTTGAGTTCCTTATTCTTGATAACAATGGTGTAATGACAAAAAAGTCAAGCATATAAAAAATATAGAAAATACTAGTAAATATTGAGATAACAATCTCTATATTTGTATTTGGCAAGTTGCTTATTATTACACAGCTTGTTGCAACCATGAAAGCGAATATACTATACTTTTCTTTATTTATAAATTTATTTATAAGTTGATAGATCGAAATAATTAATACGATTATTAATAATAGGGAATTCAATTAATTCACCTCCTCTACTCATATCAATAAAATACCCGTTTATTTCCTAAGTAACCTATTGCTAATGCAGAACCGAGCCCTGCTAAGAAGCCAGCCCAAAACCCTCCAATTAAACTAACCACTCTAGCAATCCCACCTGAGACCTTTCCTAAGCAAAGACAATTAGAAAAACATAGAGACTTCTTTTTAATTGATAAGGAATAATCTCGTCCATAATGATTTTCGAGAAAAAGCTTGAAAAAATTCCTAATGCGGTTAGTAACACAGATGCAAGAATGATCACACCCATCAGCTTTTTCTGTGGCAAGATCAGTTGAACGAATAGTTCAAACATTCCTTTATCTTTCATCTTCATCATTTCAAATTCAGTCGTTGGCGCCATAAAGATCATTACACCAGAAAATTGCTCGGCAAATTCAGCTTTATCTTTTCTTTCAATCCCTTTAGCTGGATCAGCAATAATCATTTGATCTTTTTTGGTCACCTTATGTATCACAACAAAATGATTGAGTCCTTCTTCTGTTTGGATTTGAGCAATCGCTGGGTAAGTCAAGTCAGCTGTGATTTGCTCGACTGTCGTTCGAATGGCTTTTGCATTAAAATTTAGTTTTTCTAAACCATCCATAATCCCTTTCACCGTTGCTCCATACGCATCAGTACCAATCATTTCACGGACCTTCATAATTGTTGATTCTTTTTTGTACCGTAGCATAACTGTTGATACAACAGCTGCCGCACAATCTGAAGCATCATGTTGCATCGTGCACGGTCATTTTTTAAATCGCAATGGATAACCTCCTGTCTTTTAAACTAGATAACTTTGAATGTTAAGATGGATCATTAACAATAGGTAATATTATTTAATTAAGTAATTAACATGATATAAATAAATATATTTAACTAATCAACTTTAAACTACCACCAAATATAATTTTGTCAATAGTTTTTTAAGAAAAGCTCGGCTAGTGTAGTGCACCCTTAAACACGGACTTTAGACTTTAATTGAATAGTTATTCTAAGCGGCTTGTAACCTATATTGAATAGGTGACAGGCCGTTTAATTTTATTTTGATTCGTTCATTGTTGTACCAATAAATATATGTAGCGATCGCTTCTTTTAAATGATGAATGCTTTCAGTTGTCTCACCGTAATACATTTCTTGTTTCAGTAGACCAAAGAAATTTTCCATTGGCGAATTATCCAGACAATTTCCTCTCCTAGACATGCTTTGACAAATAGAATGCTTCTTAAGTAGATTGACCCAAGATTGATGTTGGTAGTGAAACCCTTGATCTGTATGTATCATAAGATTGTGTTTATCAGGAAGCAGCGTTAGCGCCTCTTCAAGTGATTGATTAGTCAATCTGACAGTCGGCGATTGACTCATACTATAGGCGATTATTTCACTGTTGTACAAATCCATAATCGCTGATAAGTAAAGTTTCTCTTCCGAATTTGCCACTTTAAATTCGGTCACATCACTGACCCAAACGTCATTGGGTTGAGTCGTCACAAAGTTACGATTGAGATGATTTTCAGCGATTGTACGGACTTCTCCTTTAAATGAACGATAGCGACGATTTTTACGTGTAAATTTTACGCACAGAAGATGATTCTCTCTCATAATTCTTAACACACGCTTATGGTTGACAGTGTATCCCATTTTTTTCAAAGCAATCGTCACTCTACGGTAGCCATAGGCATGATTTGATGCCGCGATAATGTGTTTAATCTCTTCGACCAAGGGATCCATGTCGTCCTGTAGACTTAATTTATTTTTCCATTCATAGAATGAACTCTTAGGTAGCTCTGCTAGTTTAAACCATCTATTCAGTGTGACATCAGGTTGTTCCAGCCTTAATTCTAGAATGATTTTGGTTTTTTCTTTGTGAGTGATTTCTTCTGGATTAAGGCGTCCAACTTTTTTAGGTAGGCTAATTCTGCTTCTAACAGCTGGTTCTTTTCTCTTAATACGATAAGCTCTTCTAATTCAGACTGTGTGAGTTTTCTTGGTTGACGCTTTTTATTCACCATATCAGAGGCTCCTTCTTTCTTAGGACGTCCCTGCGAACCATTCAAGCCATTAAACCCTTTAGTGTCATATATTTTTTGCCAATTGGCGATGGTCGATGAGTGCTTTATACTAAAGTGTATAGCTGTTTCAGCGTAGGACATCTTGTTTAGCTGTTTATAGTTTAGAACAGATCGTTTAAATTCACCACTATATTTCGTTTTAGACAGACTTTTTTCAATTCCGGCCTCCCCATACATGTGATATTGTCGACACCAAGTTTTGATAGTAGCGTGTGCGATGTCAAATTTATCAGATAGAAACTTAGTGGAGTACCCACGATTATGTTCCCTTACAATTCTTATTTTTAATTCTTTATTATATTTTTCGCCCATATAAAAGACCCCCTAAATCCGCGTCCGAATTTAGGGGGTCACTACACAGCCACAAGTAAAATCTTTTTCATAAGCGCCTCCTCTTTATTCATACTATTGTTTCTTATATTATACTGAATTAATAAAAAGGTTTCATTTGATAGGGTCCTGTAGAGCTTAAAAAAATAAAAAACTGTCTTCATGTAACAAAGAGCACTTTGCCTATGATGACAGTTTCCATATTTTTTTACTTTCTTATCACGAATCCGATAGAGGCTGCCATTTACGATGATGATCAAAATGAGCAGCTTCTTTTTGAGCTGATTGGATAATCTCGACAGGATAATCTAAAACTTTAAGCAAGGAAATCGCATTCCTTACTCGTGCAGGTCCTGATTTTAGCAGATAATCAAAAACGACTCCCTCTTCTTTCGTGACACTTTCAGCAAAATGAACATTCTTGCAACTTGTTTTTAATATTTCGGTCAATTCAATATCATGGGTCGCAATAAATGCCAGACTCGGAAAATTCCGAAGCCAATGAACGACACTTGATGAAGCAGCAATCCGTTCAATTGTATTCGTCCCTTTCAGAATCTCATCTATGAAACAATAACACTTCTCATTTGTTTCCACTTGTGTTAACAAACGCTTAATCGACTTGATTTCCGCAATAAAGTAACTATCTCCTTCAAAAATATTATCTTCTACCGCCATAGAAGTTATGACGTGTCCCGGGGCCAAAGAAAAGCTGGAAGCAAGAGCCGTTTGTATGGTCTGAGCAAGGATACAATTAATTGCAACACTTTTGATATAGGTAGACTTTCCAGACGCATTTGAGCCCGTAACCAAAGTATTCTTTTTCCAATGTAATGGATTAGTAACAGGTTCTTCTAAAAGAGGATGATAAATGCTTTCTGCAGTGACACCATCTTCTTGAAATTCCGGCTCACAACTCAACGGCATATAGGTCCGGAAATTTAGGATGGCAACTGCTAGCTCTAACTTCCCTAAAAGCTGCCAAACTTGAATCGCTTTTTTCTGATTTTTCTGCAAGCTGTTCAAAACAAAACTATAAGAAATAAAAGGAAGCATGACTACCATATTTAAATAATCGAATATCAAATCCGCTTCCGTATTGCCTTTTAAACGAAAAGCGAAGCCGAATTGAGGAATAGTTCGGAGTGGCTTTAATGCCTCTTGTAACGGTTTTTGCAAAGGTGTTTCAATCTTTGCTAGTTTGTTTGCAGTCGCAATCATCTGAACGAAATAGCGCATGCTGTTTAATTCCGTTTCAAGAGAAAGTTTTTTTATCACGCCGATTGTAAAATTAAGCTAGACAAATAAATAAGCCATTCGTGGTACACTCAAATTGTAATTCCGACCAAAGAATACATAGGAGTGATCACGAATGACCTACACCCATCTTACCACGGATGAACTGGTGATGATAGAGGCTTATTACCATCAAAACATCGCTGTGACGACAATATCAGCCCGGTTAAAACGTTCCAGAATGACAGTCTACAATGTCATCAATTTCTTGAAAGAAGGCCATACGGCCCTGGAGTACTACCGACAATACAAGAAAAACAAGCAGCGTTGCGGAAGACGCAAGATTGTCCTGCCAACGGAACAACAGGTCTACATCACTGAAAAAGTCGCACAGGGATGGACGCCCGATGTCATCATCGGTCGCCAGGAGATGTCAATCGGATGCTCCATGAGGACCCTCTATCGTCGCTTCAAGGAAAAGGTATTCGATGAAACAACTTTACCCATGAAGGGAAAACGGAAACCAAACGGCCATCAGGAACGTCGGGGAAAACAGGCCTTCAAGCGGAATATCGCTGAAAGGGAGAATGATTACCCGGCATTCAAGGAAGAATTCGGTCATGTCGAAGGCGATACCATTGTCGGTGTTCATCACAAAAGTGCCGTCATAACCTTGGTCGAACGCCTCTCCAAAGTCATTATCACCTTAAAGCCCGATGGGCGGAAGGCAAGTGACATCGAGCATACGATGAACAAGTGGTTTGAAGCGATTCCCAGACATTTATTTAAGTCCATAACCTTTGATTGTGGGAAAGAATTTTCCAATTGGAAAACCCTAAGCAACCAACATGACATCGCTATTTATTTCGCTGATCCCGGAACGCCTTCGCAGCGGGCCCTGAATGAAAATTCAAACGGTTTACTGCGAAAAGATGGGTTGCCAAAAGAAATGGACTTCAACCAAGTGGATCAACCCTTTATTTCATCGGTTGCGAACAAGCGAAATAACATCCCACGAAAATCCTTGGCATACCAGACGCCACTGGAAGTATTTTTGAGTTACCTAGATGAATCTACTTTGTCTAGCTTAAATTGACAAATCAAATCATATAATAAATCGGATTTAAGACCGCACTAGCCAATAAAAAAAATCCCCCAGCTAGTTGTCCGAAAAGCAAAAGAAGTACGCCGATAAAAGGGAATAAACCTAATGCTAGATAGATATACAAGTTACCTAGTTGATTTTGCGGCTTTGACAGATAGGCTGTTACTAAGTTATTATCTTGCTTTCCTAAACGTGCGAACTGATATTGTACTTTCTCTCTTGTTTGAGGATTTTCCTCATAATATTTTATTACCTTCTCCAACTGTTCATCTTTTTTAAAATGATAATTGCGAAGTTGACAGTATAAAGCCTGAGAGCCTATGCTGGAATAAGTAGCATTGATTGTTTCAAAAACGTCAAATAAATCCAGATCGTTCCAAGTAAGATCATCAATTTCAGAGTCCCATTCAGAAAAGGTTTTTTCAGTTTGCCAAGCTGTTTTCAAGCTTTTCTCCTTATCAAAACGAATTTGGTAGGGAGCTTCCCCCCACTGATTCCGTACTTTCGCTTTCAGTTTCAGGCGGTTGCGTATTTCCATGAAAATAATTACGCAACACACAGCCACTACGATACTTATTACTATATAACGATCCCCCATTGCTAACTCCCTCTATAACCCCTATGAGATTACTTCCTTTAAAATTCCAACTCAATTAAGAGCGGTGTGTGATCTTGCCGA
This sequence comes from Jeotgalibaca arthritidis, assembly GCF_011100465.1. Classification (NCBI taxonomy): domain Bacteria; kingdom Bacillati; phylum Bacillota; class Bacilli; order Lactobacillales; family Carnobacteriaceae; genus Jeotgalibaca; species Jeotgalibaca arthritidis. The sequence continues at coordinate 1,108,743 of NZ_CP049740.1, read as the reverse complement.
ATTCCAGAATCAAGCATTTCCGACTTGACTACTTTATCTGCTAGTCGATCGCTTACTAGAGCGTAATCAATTCTCCAGCCTGAATTATTAATTTTACTCGCCTTCACTCGCTGTGCCCACCAGGTATATACCCCTTCAATATCTCCATGCAAATGACGGAATGTATCAGTAAATCCCTGGGCTAATAGGTGTGTAAAGCCTTGTCTCTCTTCATCCGTGAATCCCGCAGAGAAATGATTGCGATCGGGGTGAGCCAAGTCTATTTCCTCATGAGCGACATTAAAGTCTCCCACTGCCAGTACTGGTTTTGTTTGGTCTAATTGGGATAAATATTCTGCGTATTTTTGATCCCAAATTTGGCGGTCTTCTAATCGTCCCAATGTATTTCCAGCATTCGGAGTATATACTTGTGTGACAAACAAATCTTCAAATTCCAAGGTAATGATTCTACCTTCTGCATCCATCGTTGTTGGTGCTCCAATTTCAGGAAAAGTAATTACCGGATTTAGAGCTTTCTTATATAAGAACAACGTCCCCGCATAACTTTTACGAGCAGGTTCAACAGCACTTCTCCATGCAATCTCGTATTCCCAAGCGTGTTCGGCTAATATCTCTGCATGCTTCTTTGTTAATCCTTTTGCGGTTAGTTTTGTTTCTTGAATCGCAATGATATCGGGATTCAAAGCAAGTATATTCCTTAGTACCTCTCGCGTCAGCAGTGCACGATTTGAATCACTGGTTAAAGCAGCATTTAATGAATCTATATTCCATGAAATTAACTTCATTTCGTTTCATTTTTTCATTAATTTTTCGTAAAACACTTCGTTTTTTTGTTTCATCAAACTATTTTTTGGATAAATAAAATATAAGGGACGATTGATTAAAAAATCCTTTATATTTAGATAGCACAATTCACCTTTTTCGACTTCTTCTTTTGCAACTTCTTCATACATGAATGAGACAGCATCTGATTTCTTTAATATATTTTTTATAATTGAAAAACTACTGATTTCATGAATCTTTGAAACGGATAGCAGCGAATCATTTGTTTCATATAAAAAATTTTCGTAAATTTCTCTTGTTCCCGAGCCTTTTTCTCGTAAAAGCAAAGGATATTCATGTATATCGCTTATATTCACTTTGGAATTTTCCAAGGGGTGACCTTTTCTGCTTACGGGAAGAAATTTTGTATTCTGAAACTCAAAATAATGAAACAACGATTTATCAAATATCCCTTCGATAAATGCACAAGATAATTCATTGTTCAGTAACATATCAATAATCATTTCTGTATTTTTTACAGACACAGAAATGACTTCGTCAGAATCACTTAAATACACACTCAGATAATCTGGTAAATAGTAATCAGCGATCGACAATGTTGAACCAATCTTAATAGATGTCTCAACTCTCTTTATTTGATCGATTAATTGCTTCTCATTTGCAAGCTGAAAATTTGCATAACTGTATAGTAATTTTCCTTGTTCAGTTAAAGTCACTGTTTTGCCATCGATTATAATCAAACGACATCCATAATGTTCTTCTATTTTCTTTATATGCTGGCTAACAGCAGGTTGGGTTAAATTCAACGCATGAGCCGCTTTTGTATAGTTTTTATATTTAGCCACTTGCACAAACGTGAGTAGTTTTGTATCTAGCATGGAACCCTCCTTAATGTGATTTTTACTCCTTTTACCATAACATAACCTTATCAACGATAACAAATCATAATTGGATTTTATCGTTGTGCTCTTGTAAAATTACATTAGATTTATAAATTATTCTTAATGGAAGGAGAAATGTATGAAAAAGCTATTAAATTATTTACCTGGTTTTTCTCTTGCTTTATTACTTGCCTTAGTCGCACGGTTCATACAGTCTTTATTGCCTATACCCATTGTTAGTGATTCTTTGATCGCACTATTTCTTGGGATACTTTTAAATAATTTTTGGAAACCTAGTAAAGAAGTAACGGTGGGGTTAACATTTACGTCTAAAAAAATACTTAAATTTTCAATTATATTATTAGGTGCTTCTTTAAGTATTGAAACCATTCTAACTGTTGGACGCTTATCTTTAATTGTCATGCTCTTTACTTTAGTAACCTGTTTTGGAGGAGGATACTTTGTAGGGAAATGGCTTGGTTTGAATTGGAAACTCTCTAACATGATTTCTGCCGGGACAGGAATTTGTGGTGGTTCTGCCATTGCTGCTCTCGCTCCTGCGATTGATGCGGAAGACAAAGATATTGCTTATGCAATGTCTGCAACCTTTCTTTTCGATGTAATTATGATTATCTTATTTCCTATTATGGGACGGGCGTTAGGTTTAAGCGATATCGCATACGGTTTATGGACGGGTACTGCAGTAAACGACACTTCAAGTGTAGTTGCTGCTGGATATGCATTCAGCGAAGCAGCAGGTGATTTTGCTACAATGGTCAAGCTGACTCGCACCCTATCTATTATTCCAACTGTATTGATTTTCTCTTTAATTAACACTTATTCAAATAGAAAAAACTCGGTTACTTTAAAAACAAAAAATGAAAAAGTAAATTTAATTTCTCTCTTTCCCTGGTTTATCATTGCATTTGTGGGTATGTCTGTGATCAATAGTATGGGATTCATTCCTCTTCCGTTCTCTAATGCATTGAAATTATTAAGCAAGTTCTTAATGGTTTCTGCTCTAGCCGCAATCGGTATGAATACAGACTTCAAAGAGATGAGAAAATCTGGCCTTAATCCCATGATTCATGGGTTCATTATTTCTACTCTAGTCGTGATTGTAGCAATCACTGTAGAATTTTTCATGGGAATAGTGTAACAACAAGAATTTCAGGCCAATAGCTACGATTCGTTTAATTTCCCGGAGGCAGAAAAAAACTTATATTACCCTACTCCATAAGAAAAGCGGACAAGTCCGCCTTGGGAGCTAGACATTGATGGCTGAACTTATAATCCCCTAGTCTAGGACAAAAAAAGTGATTGAGCATCCCACTCAATCACTTTTTCAAAACTTATTCAATAACGCCTTCCATATCAACTCTGAAGGATTCGCCTTCTTGCATGGAGTAGTGGCCTGATTCATAAGGGGCGCCCTCAATCGTCAATAGCACTTCTTCTACGCCATAGTAAACGCCAATGGTATTGACGATTCCTTGCAATAGAAGTGATTCTCCTGAACTACCCGCATTCATATTGCCAACTAGCTCTTCTGAAAAATCAACATAAACTCTGCCATCTTCATTCAAGTACAAACTATTAATCGTTGTTCCTTCTGGAATTAAACGGCCGTATTCAACATCTGGCACTTGTTCTAATAAATCGGAAATAACCTCTCTTGTTACATCATTGGTAAAGAAAGCGACATTCACATCTGCTGTTTCAATCCCCATAGCATTGGCATCTGGGAAGAAAGCTCTGATAACTGTTGATTCTGGTGTATCTGCGGTTTGCTCAGCTAATGTTGAAATAACTTCATAGCTAGCTTGTGCATCGGTAGCCACTTCTTTGACTAAGCCCATGCCGACAGAATAATAACGTGTCGTAGTAGCATCGCCTTCTGTTGTCGTTACTTCGATTGCTGGGAATACGCCAAGTGGTGTTTCCACATCAACATCAACGGCTGTAATTTCAGTCGTTGAACCTGATGGATTTCCCCAACTATTGCCTACTTCAAGCGGTTCTTTTAATAAAATAGTTCCTGCGTCATCACTTGTCTGATCCAACATATTTTCACGGAAATATGTTTCTGGACGCGTAAAGGTTTCGACTAATTGACCATCTGAATAATCTAAGACAGATACGATTTGCGTACCGCCATTATTTTTAACATATTGTGCGCGATTTTCTTCGATGTATTGCGGATACCAGCTGAATGTCGCATACTCATTGCCTTCGCCTTCATAAGAAGACAAAACATTCTCTACGAAAGGAAAATAAGCGGCAATCGTATCGGTTTCCTCTTCTACAGAGCTTGATTCCTCAACGGATGAACTCTCCTCAATACTACTTTCCGAACTTGCCGGCTGTGACGATGAATCCACAACTGTGTCGTCTTCCTTAGAACAAGCAACTAAAAATGCTGCCAGCAAACCAAATACTAATAATCGATTTCTCTTCAAACTAATCCCTCCTACCATCTTTCTTAACTTGCTTTAATTATATCATAATCAAACTTTGATACGAAATCAGAAAAAGCTGAGTGGAGGCTGAGGATTTTCCCAGCTTCTTTTTGTCGAAATGTAAGATACAGACTAAAATTATCAGCTGTAACGCACACTCAGGTACCTAAATGTAAGATACAGACTGTTTGAAGCAGCCTGTATCTTACATTTCAAGGTAAAAGTGTGCGATACAGCTCAATTTTTGAAGCTGTATCGCACACTTCTTGAGCAAATAAAAAGGAGCTGAAAAAAATTCAGCTCCTCTCAATGCGCATCTTATACTTTAAATTTCAGAACCACTTTATGGAGGCTGTCAGACATCATTAAGATTTCTGTGGCAGTGTTTGCGATCACTTCAGCTGTAGCGAGTTGTTCTTCACTTGACGCTGAGATTTCTTCAGAATTGGCTGCTGACTGCTCAGCGATTCCTGTCATATCACTTGCCTGCTTACCGATTTGTTTTGATGCTTGGTCCACTTGGTTTAACATTTGTGATGAGTTATTGACGCGAGCTGTAATGTCTTCTACGGAATGTTTAATCTCATCGAAGGCGCTGCTCGTTACTTCTACAGCAGACTCTTGTTCAATAACAGCTTGTTTGGTAATCGCCATTTTCTCAACGGCAACCGAACTCATTTTTGTTGTTTCAGTTACATAAGTAGTTTTTTTTTATTAATATATTGGTTATTATTAAGGCTTAGAATTGAGTTGATTTCACCTCCACCATATTGTTATTTATTGCACGTAAACAAAAAAACATTTACTTTTCATAAATTAATCTCTATAATATATTTTATATAAATAATGGTTTTTTGAGAAAGAAGGGAATAAAAATGAACAAGAAAACGACCTTATCACTTATTTTTCTACCTGTATTATTAATGGGTATTGATGCGTTTGCCACACAAGCCATCAATGACTATGTCTCGCAATCATTTAATATTGGCCCTGCTTATTTTTCTATCTTCTTACAAATTATTCTTCAAGGCCTCACCCTTATCATCTTGTATCACAGCTTAGTTTATAAAAAAGAAAAAACGTATCAGCTGACTCTAGCTGTCATGCTAGTTGCCTGTGTTTTGATGCTCTTCTTATCAACGGCACTGATTATTCCTTTCCAATTCTATCTCATTACACCATTCCTAATCGCTTATTACGGCAGTGCCTTACTCTATAGTTTATTATCTAAATAAAAAAACGAGCCTGCCACCAAAAAAATTGGTAGAAGGCTCGTCTTTTATTTGATTAAAAATGCCACTGTTTCATAGGGTCTAAGCGTTATTTGGGATGTTAAGCTTGCATCGGGATAATTACCAATAACCACTTCTGCTCCCTCTTGCACCCATTCTTCTGGAATCGTTAAGCTATAATCCGTGCCGTAAAAATGATTTAAGACGAGTAGTTTTTCGCCATCTTTTTCACGGATATAAGCATAGACTTCTGGGTCATCAAGCAAAATACCTTGGTAGCTGCCATCAGAAATAATGGGCATAGATTTACGAAGCTGAATCAGTTTTTGGTAGTAAGGGAAAATGCTTCCTTCTGCCAGTTCCTTCTCAGCATTAATGTCTAGGTAATTATCAGCTACTTTCAACCATGGCTCAGCCGTTGAAAAACCAGCATTTAAACTACTGTCCCACTGCATCGGTGTTCGGCTATTATCACGTGATTTTTGCTTAATAATAGCAATAGCTTCTTGATGGCTCTTGCCATCCAATCGCATGCTCTCATAAGCATTATGGGTTTCAATATCAACATACTCATTAATATCACCGTAATCAGGATTGGTCATTCCAATTTCTTCACCTTGATAAATATAAGGTGTCCCCCTCAGCAAATGAATGGCCTGCGCCAACATCGTCGTTGTTTCATAAGGGAAACGCTCAGGATCCCCGAAGCGGCTATTGGCGCGCGGTTGATCGTGGTTATTCCAGAACAAGGCGTTCCAGCCATTGCCATCCGACATGCCACTTTGCCATTCATCCAGCAATTGCTTAAGCTCGATAAAATCAAAGGGCACATCTGACCATTTTTCACCGTCTTGATAGTCCACCTTCAAATGATGGAAACTGAAAATCATCGACAACTCATTACGATCAGGATTAGAATACAAAACGCCATTTTCAACTGTAGTGGAAGACATTTCCCCAACCGTGATAATGTCATCGTATTGTCCGAAGCTGGCTTGATTTAATTCACGAACATAGTCGTGGACAATCGGCGTATCGGTATACAGACCCTTTTCATTATCACCATCACTATCTACTAATTCTTCTGCTTTACCGATAACATTCAAGACGTCAAAGCGGAAGCCACGAATCCCTTTTTCCAGCCAAAATTGAACAACTTTATACAATTCTTCTCTGACTTTTGGATTTCTCCAATTTAAGTCGGCTTGGGTTTTGTCATACAGACATAAATAGTAATTGCCAGTCTCGCCAAATTCATCCCACGCATCGCCACCAAATTTCGACTGCCAGTTTGTTGGCAAGCTGCCGTCCTCTTTAGGGGAGCGAATAATGTAGTAGTCTTCGTATTCCTTTTCCCCAGCTAGGGCACGTTGGAACCACTCGTGAGTAGTTGACGTGTGGTTAAACACCATATCAAACATCAATTCGATATTTTTTTCTTTTGCTTTTTCAATCAGTTCTTCCAAATCTGCCATACTACCAAAGACAGGATCAATGGCCGTATAATCCGTTACGTCATAGCCGTTATCTTTTTGAGGAGACAGGAATACGGGATTCATCCAAATCATATCAATCCCCAGTGTTTCTAAATACGGTAATTTTTCAATAATCCCGCGAATATCGCCAATCCCATTACCATCCGAGTCATTAAATGATTTCGGATAGAGCTGGTAAATGACCTTTTCTTTAAAATTAGCCATAATAGCCTCCTTCTCTTCTAACAAGGAGACAGGCCAAAAGTGAGCATGCTCTTCTTCTGTCCTGTCCGTTTTTATTATTTTTGTGATGTTTCAATAACAGGTGCATCTTCGACATCACCTTTTGGTACAAATAAGTTGTTCTTTTCAAAGATAATCGTTAATAGAATCGGAACAACAATTGCAATTGCCATACTTACAAAGAACATTGGCCAGTGCTCAAATTGAATAGATAGGAATCCAGGAATCCCACCGACACCGATTGATGCTGCTGTTACGCCTGAGAGAACTGAAACGAAACCAGCAATCCCTGAGCCAATCATTGCTGCAATGAATGGGTAAATGTACTTAATGTTAATACCAAACATAGCCGGCTCAGTCACACCTAGGTAACACGAAATCATCGCTGGGATAGACACTTGCTCTTCTTTCTTATTTCCGAGGTGCATGAAGATAATCGCTAGAACCGCAGACCCTTGAGCAATGTTTGATAAAGCAATCATTGGCCATAATTGTGTACCGCCAAAGTCAGACATTAATTGCAAGTCGATAGCGTTGGACATATGGTGAAGCCCTGTAATAACCAGTGGTGAGTACAACGCACCAAAGACAAGCCCAAACAACCAGCTGAAGCTGCCTGTAATTCCTGCATAAACAACATCTGAAATCCAGTTACCCACTTGCCAACCAATCGGTCCTAAAATGGTATGCGCCATTAAAACAGTTGGGAGTAAGGCAAAGAATGGCACAAAAATCATTGAGATGGCTTGTGGAATCCATTTACGCAACCATATTTCTAAGAAGGCCAATGTAAAGCCTGCTAGCATGGCTGGTAGAACTTGTGCTTGATAACCAATCATATCAATTTGGAAGAAGCCAAAGTCCCATACTGGAATGTCTGTTGCAGCAGTTCCTGCCACACCATAGGCATTCAAGAGCTGAGGTGATACTAAGGTGATCCCTAGTACGATACCTAGAATTTGGGTTGTTCCCATTTTCTTCGTTACGCTCCATGTAATCCCAACTGGTAGGAAGTGGAAAATCGCTTCACCAATCAGCCATAGAAAATGGTTCACACCTGACCAGAATTGATTCACATTAACAATTGTATTATAGATGGGTTCGCCCGCTGTTGTGAATGCTGGGGCACCATCCACCATCGCTTGCCCTAGTGATTGAAATTGAATACCTTCTAAAATATTACGAAAACCTAAAATAAGCCCCCCGACAACAATGGCTGGAATAAGTGGAGTAAAAATTTCTGCTAAAACGGACATAGCGCGTTGAATCCAGTTTTGATTTTGTTTAGCTGCTGATTTGGCTTCGTCTTTCGACACGCCTTCTTTTCCAGAAACCTTAGCGAATTCATTATAGAACATAGGAACTTCATTACCGACAATGACCTGGAATTGCCCTGCTTGCGTAAACGTTCCCTTTACTGATGGAATATCTTCAATCTTCTTCACATCAGCTTGATCGGGATCATTTAAAACAAAGCGCATCCGAGTTGCACAGTGAGTGACTGCTTAGATATTATCAGAACCGCCAATATGTTCCAATAAATCTTTTGCATCCTGCTTAAAATCTGCCATACTCTTTTCCTCCTTTTGTTAGACAACTTGTATAGACAAGTTACTTTATACTTTCATTCTACCTTGTTCATTTTAAAATTGCAACCGTTTACCACTCTGTTTTTTGAACTTAAGGTCTAAAAGTGTCGAGTGGACTCTGTTGCGGTGGCTCACTCGACATGAATGGGGAGATTTATGTCGAGTCGAGCCCTTTTTCTAGCCCCACTCGACACTTTTTCCCTAAATCATGTCGACTGGCAGATTTTTTAGCCTTCAATCGACATTTCTCTCCCTCAACGCCCCATAAATACGACGATAAGAGTAAATTCCCCCGCACCAATCATGAATTGGAGCCGGCGTTGCCACCATCGCTGGAAATAGCAGCTCAAATTCCTCAGCTGTCCGCCTAATCGCCTGAATGGCCGTCTCTTTATGACCGCAAGTTAGGCAAATACGCAGCTGCCGCGTGTGGCCGCCGTCAAATGACGCGCAATGCGGGCAGCAAATCCCCTTGCGAATGGCGTCATAGTCATAATGGGGAAGATTATACGCACGATAATCCGCCTGATGATGGGAAAGCAAACAACTAATGAAAGAGGCATGATCGCCCACCTCCTCATAAGGATAGGTTTGCTCTAAGTGCCGCTCTAGCTGGGGAAGAAAAATATAATTAGAATCCACCGGCGCCTGATACATAAAGAAAGCAGGATGGGTGAAAACAATGTGCTCTTCAATCCTATAATCATAACCCTGCCAGCGCACAAAGTTAGACAAGTTGGATTCTGATCGGTCTGATTGCCCAGTTGGGTTTGCCACTCGAAAGTTTGATAGCTTTCGCAGCTTGCCATTTTCATAGATATAATCATGGGTCAGATGTTTCACCTCATATAAATGTAAGGTCTGTCCCTTAATAATCAGCGTATCAATTTGAAAGTCATTGGTATAGACACTCAAATTGAGATCATTCAATACGGGATAACGCTCAGAAATAGCCTGAGTATAACGGTCTAACTGTTCTTCTCCTTGATGACCCCTTTCTTGGCGGAAAAAGTATTGCTTGTCTAGCACACTTAAGGATGTTCTCTTGCTCAATGCCTTCATTACTTTCAAAGCTGTCGATTCGGTTCTTGCCTTCATAAACATAACAAAATCTCCCTTCTGTTTTTTTCTTCTACTAATAAGATTCGCAAACAACGTCGTTTTCCGTTTTTTTATTGGAAATAAAAAAACAAGACTGAGAAAAAATTTCTCAGTCTTGTATCTACATATTATTTTTATGTGCTAAGTTCTCAGCTGGGCTGTCGCTCATTCGCTGAACCAAATCATGTTTAAATGATTGTGGCTGGTTTTTTCTCATTACTTTTCGTTCCAGCGATGGGAAAAAGAACAATTTTTTATAATAATTTAAGCTGGATGCTAGCAAGTAAGCTTTCCGGCTGGGGTGGCGCTCATAAGGTGCATGCAGAAAACGGGTTACTTTTCCTTGATTATAGAAATGTTTCACCTTATTGCGTTCTCCTTTTGCTACCATGTGCAACAATAAGGGTTTGGGTAAAACCGTATAAAGAATATCCTCGGCCGTCGTTGATTCAGCTATCTCGCGTTTAAAAATAAAGTCCTCGACATAATAACGGGCGACGTTATTTCCTGATGCGGTCACATAGTAGTTGCTCGATCCTAAGCGGCCGTTCAGTTCAAAGAACACATACTCGTCGTGCGCTTGGTCGTATTTCACATCGAAGGTGGCAAAGCCATAAAAATCGGTAGCCGCTAATAATTTCTTTACGGATTCCTCGATTTCAGGTTCTCTGCGCACAATGCCTGCCAAACTGTTCCCGATTGCGGAAGGAGTCGGATCATCAACCAAAACGTTGGAATAAGACAACAGCTTCAGCTGACGGTCTTTTTTGGCAACATAGGCCGTCACAATGCCCAATGTCTGGTCTTCTCCTTGAATATACTCTTGAACAATCAATTCACCAGAGTAACCATTTTTATAAATAAGGGCGATTTTCTCAGAAGCCTCTTGCTCGTCATAACAAATATAAACTTTTTGTTTACCTTCGAAACTCAATGTTTGATAATCGGGTGTTTGTGCCGGCTTAACAATAACCGGAAACCCCAATGAAAAACGGCGATTATCGCTATTTAAAATACTCGTACGTGGATAAGACACACCCATCTGCTGGCAGAGTTCATAGAAGCTCGATTTAACGGTGACTTGATCATAAGTTTCTCTCTCAACATAAGGGACTTGCCACTTTTCCGTAAAACGATGACGGTGCTCAACGAGTAATTCAACATAACAATCATCACTACCAAAAATAAGTTTCTCTGCCTCTGGATAATCACGATCAATTTGATCGAGTGTTTGTAACAATTGGTCAATATCCATCGGGCTTGCTTGTAAATAATGGTCAACAATTCGTGAATGAAGAATTGGACCTGTTTGATAAGGGCTGATAACAACTGACGGTTGATCATATGCTTCATAAAAAGCCTGAGCCAGTCCATATGCACCTCGGTTACCTCCCAGTATCACGGCTAAAAAGCGATTTGACTTTGTACTCTCCAATTTCTTCATTCCTTTCATTTGACCCAGCATTAAACAATAAAGTATGCTTTCTTGCGGAAATCATACTGGAGAGAGCCTCGTTCTTTTTGTTCCTGATCTGAAACTAACACGCCTTCTTCCAAGGTTAAAATACGGTATTGAAAATTTTTAATAACGTCTTGATCGTGGGTAGCCAAAATAATAGTGGTCCCACCTTTATTGATACGATAGAGCAAGCGGAAAATCTCCATAGACGTTCTTGGGTCTAAGTTTCCAGTTGGCTCATCAGCAATTAGCACCTTAGGATTATTTATAAATGCTCTAGCAATGGCAAGTCGCTGTTGCTCACCGCCAGATAGTTCGTGCGGATAGCACTGCGCGCGATTACCTAATTCGACTAAGGTTAGGGCACGACGAATGTTACTATCTAGCTCTTCAGTAAGCGTATCAATACTTTCTAAAACAAAAGCGATATTTTCATAAACGGTTTTATTTTGAAGGAGCTTGTAGTTTTGATGAACCACGCCTACTTCACGACGAATTTTATAGTAGTCACGTTTTTTGAGCTTACTCGTATCGTGACCACAGATAATTGACTTGCCTTTAGTGAGCGATTCTTGACAGGATAATAGCCTAATTAGAGTCGACTTCCCAGAGCCACTCGCCCCTAGGAGATAGACGAACTCTCCTTCCTTAATAGAAAAAGAAACATCCTTCACGCCAGTGACATTGTTCGAATAAATTTTTGTAGCTTGATGACACTCAATGATATTCATTACCATACACTCTTTCTACTGCTTAAACTGATTAATCATGCCCATCAGTTCATCCGTACTTTGAGCTGCCTTAATATTCATGGCATAAGCACGTTGAACAACCATCATATCTGTAAAACGAGTTGCTAAATCAACATTTGAATTTTCAAGGTATCCTTGTAAGACAGTTGCCTCTTGATTTAAAACGGCTGTTGCGCCGTTTGCCAAGGCATATTTATTCTCACCAACTGCAATCAGTTGGTCTGCTGGAATTTGATAGACGGGAGTATCAATCGGATTGCCATTCGCTGACACCGTTAAAGCCTCTCCTCTAGCATTCACTACGACGTTATTTTGATCGATATGGAAATTACCATCTCTTGTATAGTAAGTATTGCCATCTGCTGCTGTGACTTGGAAAAAACCATCTTCCTTGATAGCAAGTTGGTAGTCTCCTTCACTAGCAACAAGGCTGCCTTGTTGCATATTCAAAGTAGAGACTTCATTTCTTGAGCCACTGCTAATCTCAACTAATAAATCATTGGTTGTAACGGTTTGATTGGTCAGCAATGCTTCAAATTCTGATTGGCGACCTTTATAAGCTGTGGTATTCACATTGGCGATGTCATATGAAATAGTATCCATCGCATTTTGATAAGCTTGCATACCACTTCTTGATATTCCTAAAGCTGGATTCATGAATTAGTCTCTCCTTCTATACTTTTCCAATTTCATTTGTCGCACGACGCAGTGTTTCATCCGTTGCCTGAAGTGCGCGTTGGTTTGATTCAAATTCACGTGAAATCTTCATCAATTCTACCATTTCATCTGCTGTATTCACATTTGATAACGCGATATATTGCGTTGGATTCGTCTCATCTTGTTTCAACGTTCCTGGTTCTTGGTTCACATACACTTCATCAATATAATTGCTAAAAGTAAAACCGCCAATATTTGCTTCTTGATCACGATTTGGCCCGCCTAAACGGTTAAACATCTGACGTTCAGCTTCTGTACTTTGCACAGAACGCTGTGCCTGATAGCCCGGTGTGTTAATATTTGCAAGGTTTGAACTGACCATTTCTTGTTTTCTTTGCAAGTTAGTAAAATTTTGTTGTAAGGTATTAAAACTTCTAATCACGGTATTCCCTCCCGATATACTCTCTTAGCTTCGTAATAGCTTTCCCGTGAATCTGAGAAACACGCGGAACTGAAATATCAAAGATATAGGCAATGTCTTTTAGTGCCATCTTTTCTGTATACAATAGTTGTAGAATTTGTTGATCTCGTTCTGATAAGTGTTCAATAGCTCGTGCTAGGTAAGCTTTTCTTTCTTCTAATAGCAAAATATCCTCAGCTTGGTCGACACGTTTATCTTCGATAAAGTCGCCCAAGCTAGCACCGCCACTCTCATCCGTGAAAATTAACTGCTCAAGACTAGTAGCAGACAATTGGTTGATAATGTCATAAATATCATCCAGCTGTCGTTCTGTTATCGCCATTTTACTTAAAATTTCTTTTTCTGTTGGTTCTCGTTTCAACTCTTTTTGTAAGTCTTCTTTTGCTAGGTAGAATTTCTTTACCTTGTCCATACCGCTGCGAGCAACATGAGAGACCTTGCGAACTTCATCAATAATCGCACCGCGAATTCTTAAATAGGCATAACTTTCAAACGGGACTTTTTGTTGATGGTCATACTTTTCAATCGCATCCATCAATCCAATCACACCGAAGTTGATTAAATCCCCACGTTCATATTCACGACTTTTTATTTTAAGGCCGTTAACAACTTTCTCCACTAATGGTAAATATTGGAGAATAGCATCGTCACGGCTTTGATTTACTTCAGAATACATGGCTCACCTCCTCGAGAACTTGACTAGGCAATAGAATCGACCATCCCTGCTGCGGTAATCGCAATTTCATTAGGTACTTCATTTAATGACAGCACGGCTAACTCAGGGAAATTATAATGAATTAAATTCTTCATAGCAGGACGAATTTTTGGTGATACAAGTAAGACGTGTGGAATACCTTGTGTTTCTAGTTGATAGTGGACAACCTTCACGCTATCGAATAGTTTCGTAATCACGTCTCCCTGTAACACAGGAATAGAACCTGCTGAAGATTTTTGAATATTTCGGCTTAATAATTCTTCTGTGTCTGGATGAAGGGTAACCACATTTAAGGTTTGTGACTCATCCATATATGGTTGAACAATCGTATATTTTAGAGCTTGACGAACATATTCCGTTAACAGTTCTGTATCCTTTACTGTATTACCATAATCTGCCAATGTTTCTAAAATAGTAACCATATCGGTAATCGGAATCTGTTCTTTCAGAAGATTTTGTAGGACTTTTTGAACTTCACCTAAACGTAAAACGTCAGGAATCAATTCATCAATAACCACATTGTATTTGTCCTTCAATCCTTCTAGCAGCTGTTTCACTTCTTGACGTCCAAGCAAGGAATAGCTGTTTAGGCGAATGGTTTCTTTTAAGTGAGTGACTAAAACGGTCAATGGATCAACAACGGTGAAGTCATTAATTTCAGCCATTTCGCGGTCAGACGACTCAATCCACAAGGCATCCAAACCAAATGCTGGCTCCTTAGCAGGAATTCCCTTAAAGGTTACATCCTGTCCGTCAGGTAGGAGCATCAGTTCCTTATCCATATAGAGATTACCCTTAGCTTGGGTATTTCCTTTAATTTTAATGGCATATTCGTTCATTTCTAACTGTAGATTATCGCGAATACGAATCGGTCCTAATAACAAGCCCAACTCCTGAGCGAATTGTTTACGGATAATGAGCACTTGATTCATAATATTCTCGTCTTTTGTTTCATCAGCGATTCCAATCAAGCCGTAACCAATTTCAATCGAAATGGCATCCACTTGATGAGGCACGATGGCTTCCTTCGTATCCTTATCTCGCTCCGTTCTCTTTTGAGCAAGTACGGCTTGCTCATTTTGAATGGATTTGGCTGTTTCAGCCTTCTCGTTTTCATTCAATAAGTAGCCACCGACACCAGCCGCTAGACCAATCAGAAAGAATGATACTGTCGGAAAACCCGGTGTGAAAGCAAAAATAATCATTAAGGCTGCTAGAATAAACATAACCTTGGTCGTTGAAAATAATTCTGGTAGCAACGAACTACCAAAACTCTTGGATGTTCCTGAACGAGTCACCAAAATACCCGAAGCAATGGAAATCAATAGGGCAGGAATCTGGCTGACAAGGCCATCACCAATGGTTAGCTTACCAAACTGATTCAAAGCTTCCCCAATTCCCATACCATGTTGTAAGGAGAAAATAACAACCCCACCGATTAAGTTAATCAAGGTGATAATAATACTGGCTGTTGCATCCCCTTTTACAAACTTACTCGCACCGTCCATGGCACCGTAGAACTGTGTTTCACGTTCTAAGTCTGTCCGACGTTTACGAGCTTCTTCTTCAGTAATTAAGCCTGATGCCATATCTGAGTCAATCGACATTTGTTTACCCGGCATCGCATCCAAAGTAAAACGAGCTGACACTTCAGATACACGACTCGACCCACTTGTTACAACAATCATCTGAACGATAAAGATAATCAAGAAGATAACGGTTCCGACAATCATATTATTACCGGCCACTAAGTTAGCAAAGGTATCAATGACTTGTCCGGCATTACCCTCTGTCAAAATCAAACGTGTTGAGGCAATACTCAATCCTAGGCGGAACATGGTTGTAATCAACAGAACCGTTGGGAAACTTGAGAATTCCAATACACTTTTAGTGAACAAGGTCAGTAGTAAAATCGTAATCGATAAGGCAATGTTTAAAACAAACATAAAATCCAGTATAACAACTGGCAAAGGAAGAATAATCATCGCCAAAATCATCACAACAAAGATCGATACACTAATATCCATTGTTGCGGATTTTCTTTGCGCCTTCTTCAAAATATTCATAGACATATTTTTTTCTTCCTCCATTATTTCAGCTTGTTATATTTTTTTCTTCTTCAACTCATCCATTTGGTACACAAGTGCCAGTACTTCTGCAATAGCTTGGTACATATCAGCTGGAACAGCTTGACCAGCATCAACCGACTTGTACAAGGCACGAGCAACAGGTTTATTTTCCATAATCGGAACGTCATGTTCCTTAGCCCGTTCCCTAATAATAGCAGCCATATGGTCCGCTCCCTTGGCAACCACAATCGGCACCTCATCCTTAGAACGATCATAACGGATGGCGATAGCTAGATGAGTTGGGTTGGTAATAATAACGGTGGCTGTTTCCACATCTTTTAGCGTACCGCGCGTTAGTTGTCGGTATTTTTGTTTGCGTTGAGACTTCACTTGCGGGTCTCCTTCGCTTTCTTTATATTCGTCTTTTATTTCTTGCTTCGTCATCTTCATTTTTTTCTGGAAGCTATATTTCTGATAAGCAAAATCTGCAGCTCCCAAAACGAATAATAAGGCCGCTAGCTTGGTGCTGACGCTTTTAATAATTTCTAAAACTAAAAAGTATAATTTTTCAGCACCCACCATACCGGCGTTTAAGGCATAATAGCCCGCCATTTCAGCCGACGATAGAGCCACCCACACAAGTAAAGCCAGTTTAGCGAGGTTTTTAACCAAGTTAAACAGGGCAGTCTTACTGAACATATTTTTAAGGCCGCTCACCGGATTTAAACGATTAAGCTTTGGTTTTAAGGACTCTTTCGAAAATAAGAGGCCGACTTGTATCACATTTGCGACATAAGACCCAACAAATCCCACTGCCAAAAAAGGGCCGACAAACACAAAGAAGTAAAGAACTGCTTGAATACCAATCTTATTGAGGTCATTCTCAATGTTCTGAACCGATTGCGGTAATGTCAGCATACGAATTAAAAAAGGATAGGCCTTCTGCAAGGTATTGGTTACCAACGACACACCCACTAGAGCAAAAATAGCAAATGTAAGTGAGCTAGACAGCTCTTGGCTCTTTGCCAACTCCCCCTTTTTCCTCGCGTCGCGAAGCTTCTTGGGGGTGGCCTTTTCTGTTTTTCCATCTTTTTCTGACACGTTTTCTCACCCTCTTATCCTAGCGACAGTGATTGGATAAATTCATTGGTATATTTAATCATCAGTGGCAAGAAAGACGATAGATTGTCCATCAGCACTGGTAAGAAAGCCAGCATAAAAATCGTTATGACTAGCACTTTCAATGGCATACTTAAAATTAAAACGTTAATCTGCGGAACCGTTCGAGACAAGACACCGAGCAAGATTTCCGTTAGCAAAGCCACAATCATTAATGGCGCAGCCAAATTAAAAGCAGCAGTAAACACCATTGAAAACAACTTGACGATGCCTTCTGTCTGGACAACGGCAACCGTTGCAACAATAGGAACTTGATCAAATGACTGGACAATGGCTTGAATCATCAAGTGATGCAAATCGCCAAGAAAGAAAATCGCCAAGGCAAACCAGTAATACACCTTTCCAAGAAAGGACATATTCACACCTAATGATGGATCTAACAGAGCGGCCATCGTGAAACCAGCTTGCGCATCTGCAAATGATCCGGCCATCTCAGCTGCACTAAAAAACAAGAGAGAGATGTAGCCAATCGCTAGCCCAATCAATACTTCCTTAATAGCTAAAACCATAAATGATGGGAAGCTATATGCCACCGAAAAAACCGGCATAACACTGTAAACCGGCATGCTTAAGCCAACCGATAAGCCAATCTTCATCATGGGAGGAACTCCCTTTAGCGAAAAACCAGGCGAAACGAAGATAAAAGCACTGACACGCATTAAAACCAGTAAAAATACTTGAACACTTGGCGTCACGCTCTCACTCCTACAAACCCGAAATCAATTCAAAAATCCGTTCAGTAAAACTAACAATCACATTCAGCATAAAATTTCCTAGTACAATTAATGAGCCAATAACCGCCAGTACTTTGGGCACGAAGCTCAGGGTCTGTTCCTGAATTTGGGTGGCTGCTTGAATAATACTAATTAACAAACCAACAACCAAAGCCACTAATAAAACAGGACCTGCTACCGTAATAATGACTACGAAAGCTTCTCGTACAATATCTAAACTACTCTCTAACGTCATCTCTATCCCTCATTCTTTTATACTAGAAAAAGCCCAATACGACTGATTCAACAACTAAATACCAGCCATCCACTAACACAAAGAGTAAGAGCTTAAATGGCAATGAAATCATAACCGGCGACAGCATAAACATACCCATGGACATGAGGATGCTAGCAACGACCATATCAATAATTAAAAATGGAATAAATAATAAAAATCCGATCGTAAAGGCTGTCCGTAATTCGCTAATGGCGAACGCTGGAATAGTAGCAGACAATGGAATATCTGCTCGACTTTCAATGTCTTCTGTTTGATCCGATAACTCTAAAAATAATTGCAAATCTTTTCCTCTTGTTTGATCAAGCATGAAGTCCTTAATCGGAACTTCTGCTCTTTCTAATGCGACTTCTAAGCTAATTTCATCATTTAAAAAGGGCTGTAACGCTTCGTCATTCACTTGAGAGTAAATGGGTTGCATGATAAAAATAGTTAAGAACATAGCCAAGCCAGTTAACAACATATTCGGCGGATTTTGTTGGGTTCCTAATGAACTTCTTAAGAAAGATAGGACCACAATAATCCGTGTAAAACTCGTTGTTAAGACTAAAAAGGCAGGAATAATACTGAGTAGACCGAGCAAGACATACAACTTAACAGAATCAGGAGTTGTCGCGCTGTCTGTCAGTAGGTTATCGAGTCCTGTTGCTTTTATGGCAGGCATATCGAAAAGAAAGAAGAAAAGAGTAAGCAATAGTGATGTTATTGCTTTTTTCAACTGTTGCTCCTCTTTTCTTTCATTTGATTAAACAACATGGACGAAGGGGTTACCCGCTTCATCTCGCTAGCATCGATTTCCTTGAGAATCTCATTATGTTGTTCGGTACAGCTCATTAAGTAGTATTTCTCCATTACTTCAACAATACAAATAGAAGAAGTCCGACTCAGTGCTAGCCGTTCGATTACTTTCATATTTGGACTGCCTTTTGAAGAAAGTTGGTTCATCTTCTGCAACAAAATATTAGCTGAAAAGATAATCACTACAAGAGCTACAACCATCTTTAACACATATGTTATTCCCACTGAATTCAACACCTTTCATACTTATTGCATGACCATATTAACCACATAAATGTCTGCGACAACATCTCGTCCCATCACGTCATTAATTGCTGCTTTTATTTCTTCTTTAACAGTTAAGCTCCCATTTTCTTCTGAGAAGATGGTTGCTCTTGTTTTTTCTCTTAAAATGGCAATGACAGTGTCTCTTACCACTGCCTCTTCTGCTAGTAAAGCTTCTTCATCTTTAGCGCTAGTTACAAGAAATGAAAATTCAATTCGTAAGTAACTATTATCATTTGCTGAAACGGGCTTCAAGTTTAACAGGAATTCGGAGAATGGCACGGTGATTTTCTCAACCACGACCTCTTCTTCCTTATTGAAGAATTCCTGAATTTTACCAGAACTAACCATCGATCCGATTACACCGCCACCGATTGCTAACACACCTACTAAAAGGGCGAGGATAATTAGCTTAGGAAACGTTAGTCCGTTGTTATTCTTTACTTTCAAACGTTAGTCCTCCTTTTCATACACTACAACGATATTTACTCGTCGGTTTTTTGCGCGGTTAGCAGCTGAATCGTTTGGAACGAGTGGCTCATGTGCACCGTATCCCACTGCTGACAAGCGATTAGGATCAATTCCTTCTACTTCGCTCAAGTAACGGACAACTGATACCGCTCGACTGACCGATAACTCCCAGTTTGTTGGGTATTGACCATATTGAGTTGGGACATCATCCGTATATCCTTCAACAATCACCTTGTTGTCCAAGCGGCTAAACAAGTCTGCTAGTGAAGAGAGCACATTACGTCCGTCACTTGTAACAGTTGCGCTCTCAATACCAAACAAAATCGTGCTATTCATGTTGACATAGATACCATCTTGGTCAGCAGTTAATGAAACTTTTTCTTCTAATCCATGTTCTTTTATAAAATAGTAAACTTCGTGATACAGATCTAGTAATTCAGGATCAAAATTTGATGTATCGACTTCGTTATCTACTTGTTCATCAACTAGCTCTTCTGGTGGCATAATAATACCATCCAGTATACCATTTCCTCCTGTGAACGTTCCTGATAAAGAGGTAGCCATTTGGTTAAATTTATCGTCACTAATTTGTGACATTGAAAAAAGTAAGATGAAGAAGGTTAATAGCAGCGTAACCAAGTCAGAGAAAGTTGTCATCCATAGCGGTGATCCCGCACTTTGGACTTCCTTTTTCTTCTTTCTACGCATAGCCTTGTCCCTCACCTTGTATGTTTACCTGTGCATCAGCTAGTCGATTTTTTTTAGTTTTACCATCTAAGTAGCTTACTAATTTTTGTTCAATAATACGTGGGTTTTGACCTGCTTGGATGCCTAAAATCCCTTCAAGCATCATTTCATTAATAAGAACTTCAACTTCTGTCTTTGCTTGTAGGTTGGTAGCAATCGGTACAAACACAAGGTTAGCCAAGAAACTTCCGTAGAAGGTTGTAATTAAAGCAACCGCCATCCCCGACCCAATGGTACTCGGGTCTGTTAAGGCACCTAACATATTAATTAGACCAATCAATGTCCCAATCATACCGAAGGCTGGTGCTAGTTCACTCCATTTTATGAAGATTCCCTGGCCAATCGCATGACGATCTTCCATATTACTAATCTTTAACTCTAAAATTTCCTGAATGGATTCTGGATCCATACCATCAACAACCATTTTTAGCCCTTCTGCTAAAAACTCATTGTTAATAGCGTTAATCTCATTATCCAAAGCTAACAAACCTTGGCTTCTAGCTATTCGTGCTAGCTCTACAATTCGGTCAATCAATTCTTGACGGTCTACTTCTGGTGAATGAACTAACTTCTTCAGAACAGAGGGCACCTTTTTCAGTTGCTCTACTGGATAACTAATAACTAAAGCAGAGAATGACCCAACAACCGTAATAATAATGGAAGGGGGATGAAAAAATGCCGAAATGGCTCCCCCACCAACAACGATTGACCAGAAAATCAACACGAAGCCAATGGCTAAGGACAGGACTGAAACGTAACTTCTTTTCATTCACTATCTTTCCTTTCTAAACTAAAACCACTCATAATCTCACGCTTATAGGCGATTACTTTTTCAGTTATTTCCACTCCTGTATCTGCTACAGGGAGTGTTTTTCCGTTTGTTAGTGTAATAATCGTGTCGAAATTTTCATCAATGCGGTAAATTAAATCACTATTTAGTAAAAATTCTTTTCCTGTAATTGATCTTAATGTAATCACGATTTATTCCTCAAATCTATCGGTTATTTATTAACGTTTCAATGATAGTAATTCTTCAATCATTTGATCTGATGTTGTAATACTACGAGAGTTAGCTTGGTAAGCACGGCTCGCAACAATCATTTCAGTAAATTCGTTTGATAAGTCAACGTTTGACATTTCCAAAAAGCCACTACGAATTGTACCATAGCCATCTTGATGTGCCCCGCCGACTTGTGCCTCACCAGAGTTGTTTGTTGCTTGGTACATATTTCCACCAATTTTTTCAAGACCACCTGGGTTACTGAAGTTCGTTAATGATACTTGTCCAACGATGTATGATGTTCCGTTGTAAACACCAAAAATAATCCCTGTTGAATCAATAGAATAGCTGTCTAAAGGCTGTGCTACACCAGCATCGTCTAACATTGTTTTTGGAATTTCAACTTTAGACATACCTGCAGCTGCATCATATTCAATTGTTCCGATATCGAAAGTCGCATCATTTTTAGTTCCTGCTGGTGCCATCACACCCATGACATGGTAGCCAGATGCTGTTACTAATTCGTTATTAGGGTTCAAGTAAAACCCACCATCACGCGTATAGAAGACTGCTTCATCTTCACCGTCAGGACTAACTGTAAAGAATGAGTTATCACCATTCTCAATCGCGAAGTCTAAATCTCTCCCTGTTGGTTGTAAGTTTCCGCCACCCATGACATTATCAACGGATCCCACTTGGACACCTAGACCAACTTGTTTTGCGTTAACGTTTGTTTGCGCATTTGAAATAGTTTGGCTAATCATATCTTCAAAACGAACACGACCTGTTTTAAAACCTGTTGTATTTACGTTTGCGATATTATTCGAGATAACGTCCATTTTTGTTTGTAGGTTTTTCATTCCACTTACGCCAGAGTATAAAGATTTTAACATGTTATTATTTCCTCCATTTGTTGTCTTATAGTTATGGTCTACATCAATCGGTCAGTAGACGGAGCTTCCTTTCGGTCCAGCTCTTTTACAAATTTAGTACTGTCAATATTCGTTACTGTGTCAACCTCTTCACGGTCTAGAGCAGTAATGATGGTTCGTTTATTGATGCTTGCGATCAGCGCCAAGTCCTTATAAATCAGTAAGGATTGTTTGGAGCCCTTCTCTTCTAACTCATCCACTGCATCATTCAATTGCGTAAAATCTTGTTCTCCCAAATGCATGCCACGTTGTTCTAACCGCTTTTGGGCATGGTTAGATAGTTTCAATTCGCTCTTCTCTTCTGATAAAACGGATTGAAATACCTTTGTTTCTTGTTGTTGGGGCTGATGTATTGGCCGCGATACAGGATCAGTCGCCTGATTAATCCGAATTGCCACTAAGAATCAGCTCCTACTTCCATCACGCTATTCATATAGTAATCTTTCCCATTAATGTGAAGCGTTGCATAGCCATTTAGGAATTTTGCCTTTTCAACGGTTCCTGTAATGCGTTCGCCATCTTGAACAACGGTTACTTCCTTCCCAATCATCGTTAAGGCTTGCTGTTGCTGTGTCATTAACATGGTCGTTGTCAGTGAGGTTGATAAGTCTTGTAACTGTTCAATCGTACTGAACTGAATCATTTGACTCATGTAATCCATTGATTGGTCGGATCCACCCTCACTACCACCCATTGATGGCATACTCAATGAGGCTGCTAATATTTTTAAGAAGTCTTCCATATTCATATCGGAATTTGATGTTTTAGCGGCGGCTTGAACTTGCGCTGTTGATCCGATTGTAAAGTTTTGTGAAATTTCCATTTTAGTTTCGCTTCCTTTCTTAAATATATAAACTCAACCCATCTGTTGAAGTTGTCATTTCTTCTTCGGCTTCCTCTTCAACCATAGTTGATTGGTTTGAATAGTTAGTCGGATAATGTTTCTCGGCTTGCTGGTGGCTATTGAAATCCATCTGCTGACCTGAGAAATGAAGGTTTGCTTGTGGCAATTCTTCAATCACAATCGATTGAATCACTGTTTCATTTTTCGTTTCTGATAAGAGAAGCGGCATCTTCGTTTCCAAAAATGTTCTAACATCGTCCTTTTGAACCATCAACTTAGCCAAAACTTTGTCGTCCTTCCATTCTAGCTGGATTTCAATGTTCCCTAATGTCTCCGGTGTCAAGCTAACACGAATTTGCTTACTCTCTTTAGTTGTTATGTCTTGAATCGATAAGTCCATTAATGCTCCGACATCTCTTACAAACTGTTGTGGGCTATGAAAGCTTATTTCAGTTGTCGATGGAGTCGGAAGTGGCGTTGCTTCTCTCAGAGCAGGATTGATGGGTGCTTGCTCAAGTTGTTGAACTTGAACAGCTTCAGCAACTAGCGGTTGATCTGCTGTCACGAGTTGTTCTCTCATCCCAACTTGCTTACCATCAACTTTCAAAAAGTCTTCTGTAACAGGCTCTACTTCGCTATCAAGACTCAGCTGGTCGATTGGAGGGCTCAGTTTAACTTGTTCAACTTTATCTTCAATCTTTGCTTTTGCTGGTTCAGGAACCTCAAATTCTCGTTCTTCTTGCGGAAGTAACTCCAACTCAGAAACGGGTGTCTCTTTTGTCGGTTTAAGATCACTTGGTTGACTTATATTTTCAGAAACTGACACTTCATGGATAACCTCTGGTGAACTAATCTTTTCGAAACGATCCGCTTCAAAGCTCATCATCATTTCAGCTTCTAACGACTCACTAGCTATCATCGCTTGTTTGTCAGATATATCCTTCTTCATAAAGAGCATAGTCGGTTGATCGTGCGATGTGATTATTTGCGGTTGGCTATTATCAGAAATTTGAGGCCCTTCTCTTGGTTCATCGTTACGAACGTGTTGGAAGGTTAGCATGACTTTCTTAGCTTCCTCTAGCATTTCTTCAATATCTTCAGCGGGTTCTTCAAACCTTAATTCAGTTGTATCAACATCAACTGTCAATTCATCTTCAATAAAAGGCGCTTGGTCTTCAGTAGAACCTTGCATAAACTGTCCGAGCAACTCTTGAAATAGCTCACTATCTGCTGCTGGTGTTTTTAGTTGGTGATTATTTTCTGCTGTTAAAACGGTTGTTAATAAGGATATGCTATCCAGTATATTCACCTCCTTTCACAACTCGTCTTCTTATAAGACGCGTTGTTTATAGCTCATTGTCGCAAATTCATCGAGCTGCATTTGTTCAATCCGTTTCATCTCTTCTTCTGCAGCCGTTAATTCTTTTTCTTTCAGCTTTTCCATTGCTTTACGATTTTTATGAGCTTCAAGCAACTGTTCATTAGCTTTACTAATTTGCGCTTGCGTCGCATCCATAAGGTTTTTTTGTTGGATAATCTTTTCATCAATCACCATTTTGTAATAATCGTTGTAGCGTAATGTTTGAATGTGAGTATTCTTCAGATTATCATTTTTTACTTTGATATTCTCTTGGATTAAACTTTGAAGATGTTGGTTTTCGCGATCCCATTTTTCCTTCAGATTAGCAACTTGTAGTCTCGCCTCATCTTCTTGATCAAAACGCCACCCTAATATTTTCTCCATGGAAAATGTATGACTTGCCACTCTGTTCACCTCAACTCATAATCTCTTAAGCTAATGTCTTCGTTAAAAATTGCATGGTTTCTGTAAATGTATAAGGTTCTTCAACTTGTTGTTTTAAAAACCCTTTAATGGGTTGGTGCAGTTGAATTGCTCGGTCAACACTTGGATTAGACCCTTTTTGGTAGGCACCAACATCAATCAAATCTTTCGATTCGGCATAAATCGCCATATTTTCTTTCAATCTGCCGGCTGCTTGATAATGATCTTCGGAAACAATCTCCTTCATCAGACGGCTGATACTGTTTTGAATATCAATAGCAGGATACTGGTTCTCGGACGCAATCTTTCGAGATAGGAGAATATGACCATCCAGAATCCCCCTTACCGTATCGGCAATCGGTTCATTCATGTCATCCCCTTCAACCAGAACAGTATAGAAGGCTGTAATCGAACCTTTATCCGACATCCCACTTCGCTCTAACAACCGTGGCAACGTTGTAAAGACAGAGGGTGTGTAGCCTTTGGTTGTCGGCGGCTCACCTGTCGCCAAACCAATCTCCCGTTGTGCCATCGCCACACGAGTAACAGAGTCCATCATCAAGACCACCTTCTTACCTTGGTCACGAAAATACTCGGCAATGGCCGTTGCTGTAAAGGAACCCTTCAAGCGAACGAGTGGCGGCGAGTCAGACGTCGCACAAACGACAACCGACTTCTTATAACCTTCATCACCAAGATCATTTTGAATAAATTCCAAAACTTCACGTCCACGCTCACCAATTAGGCCAATTACAATGACATCGGCCTCGCAATAACGTGCGATCATACCGAGAAGAGTTGATTTACCAACCCCACTCCCGGCAAAAATTCCAACTCGTTGGCCTTCACCGATTGTTAATACACCATCGATAGCCTTAATACCGGTTGGAATGATGGTTTCAATTTTTCTTCGTTTAAAGGGATCGGGTGCCTCTCCATTTACCTCTTGCAACCTGCCATTAATAGGCTCGTCATGAGACATGGGCCTACCTAATCCGTCGAGTGTAGTCCCAAGTAAATCGTCTGACACCTCTACTTGAAGGGTTTTACCCGTTGGACGAACTAAACAGCCAGGTCCAATCCCGTCTAAATTATCAAGCGGCATAAGTAGAACTGTTTTTTCTACAAAGCCAACGACTTCACTCAATACAATTTTCTCCGTCGCTTTGATTAAAATCTCGCAAACTTCTCCAATAAAAGCTTCCAATCCTTCAACCTTAATAATTAAACCCGTTACTTCCGATACCTTACCTTTTGTTTGGAAGTAATTTTTCTTCTTCAGCTGTTTTTGATACTGGTCGAACGGTACTTCAAGCATCTACGCTTACAACTCCTTCAAATCTGCTACCATTGCTTCTAACTGCTGTTTGATTTGCAAATCGATAATGGCATGGGAACTTTCAATCACGCAGCCATTTTTCTCCAATGCAGGATCTGCAAAGACCACAAAACGAAATAGGGGATAAGTCACCTCTAAATCTTTTATATGGGTTTTCATCTGGTCTTGACTCTCTGGTCTAACTGAAATAGTGATAAAACTGCTCTCTTGATCCATTCTCGTTAGAATAGGTGTTACCAAATCAATAATCTTATTATCTGATGCATCAATGGTTTCATGTATAATTTTCTCAGCCATTTGAGCGGCTAAAGCAATAATGTCCTGTCGTTTCTCTTCATAAAACTGCTGTGCTTCAGCAGTCGCATCAGCCAATACTTGCTTGGCATGCGCCTTAATTGATTCTGATTCTTCTGTCGCAGCCACCATCGCTTGTTGAAAGCCAGCCTTAAACCCTTCTTGCAGGCCTTTTTGTTCGCCCACTTGATAGCCTTCTTCTGTTGCTCTCGCTTTGATGACTTCTGCTTCTAACTTGGCTTCTGTCAAAATCGCTTGTTTCTCCGATTCTTTTTCTCGAATCAATTCTTCAATTCTATGACGTTCTTCTTGAAATTGCATATCATTTAACTCTTCAATGTCATCTAATAGAAATTCAGAAGACTTAGGCTGCCAGTTTGTCGTAACAGCTGCACGTTCACTTGGATGACTTGCTTGCGTACCGGCTTTGATAATTTTATGAGATGATAGCATCTTGATCGCCTCTTCTTATATAAATTTCGCCTGATTCGTCCAATGAGCGAATAATCGCCACAATCTTCGTTTGAGCTTCTTCTACAGCAGACAAACGTGCTGGTCCCATAAACTGCATATCTTCCTTAATTGTTTCAACAGCACGAGATGACATATTTTGGAAAATGAAGTTACGGATGTCGTCTGCCACACCTTTAAGAGCCAACATAAGATCATCATTATCCACATGACGCAAGACTTTCTGAACATCTGAGGGATTCAAGGAAATAATATCTTCAAAGGTGAATAGGTTTGCCTTCACTTCGTCTGCCAATTCAGGCTGTCTTTCTTCCAACACTTCGATAATATTCTTCTCAGTTGTTCGACCCACAGAGTTAAGAATCTCTACAAGAGCATGAACGCCACCGACTGTTTCGGTATCGTTCTCGATATAAGAAGAGAATTTATTCTCGATTACTTTCTCAATCTTCTCAATAACTGCTGGCGATGTCCGTGTAATTGTTCCAATACGCTCTGCAATTTCGGTTTGTAATTCAAGCGGAAATTGGGCAAGAATTTGTGCCGCTTTGTCTGGCTGCATATAACACAATACCAAGGCTACCGTTTGTGGCTGCTCGCTTAGTAGCAAGTTTTTCAATTGCATCGGGTCAGCCTTCCTCGCAATGTTAAACGGACGCTCTCGCAACTGAATTTGATTGAGTAAATCAATCACTTCTTTTGCTCGTTGTGCTCCTAGGGCACGATTTAATACTTCACGGGCGTAATCCACACCGCCATCTATCACATACTGACGAGCTTGGGACATTTCTAAATACTCATTTAGAATCTCTTCACGCTCGGTCGGATTAACATAATCAATATTGGCAATCTCATAACTCACTTTTTGAATATAACTTTCTGGTAAAAGTCTCATTATTTCAGCAGATGTTTCGGCACCGAGTGATATTAAAAGGATTGCCGCTTTTTTAATTCCTGACATTTCTTCCATTATCTACTCATCCTTCATCCACATTTTTATTAAGTCAGCGACAACTTCTGGATTGTCCTTCGCTTCTTGGTGGGCAGAAGATTCCTTTTCGAGTTGTTCGTTTCTCAATTTTTCTTTCAGTATATTCTTCGTTTTTAATTCAACATTTTTCGCTTCTACTTGTTTTTCTTCTTCCATTTGTAAGTTAATTGCTTCCTCTTCTTGTTTATTACGTATTCTCGCTATAACTACTAAAATAATTATCACTATTAATAATATAGAAACGAAACCGATAATAATGAAGAAGCGGTTGTTCATCCAGAATTCTTCTAATGATTGTTCTGGTGCTATAACTGCTGGGTCAGAGTCATCGTTTGGCGTGTTAAAGTTCGCACGGATAACCTCAATGTTCCCTTCAGCATCTGAACCTAAAATGTTCGTGACTACTGCTTGCAACTGATTATCATCTGCTAATCCTGGAATACCTGCATTAAACAACACGGAGGCTGAAATCTCTTCTACACGACCTGTTTCAAAAATCGTACGTGTTGTCCGTTGATCTAATTCATAATTGCGCGTGCTGTTAAATGACGCTGTGTTACCATTTTCGCCTTCAACAACTTCATTGACTGCCAAGTCATTCCCATTGACTTGTTCTGTATTAATTTCACCACCAGAAGCAGTTACAATCTCGCTTCTAACTTTAGAGCCAACTGCTTCGTCTGTATCGACCGCTTCTTGGCCATATAAAACTAATTCTTCTTCGCCAACATCAAAATTCATGCTCACATTGACTGACACGGATAGATTTTCTAATCCATATATAGGTGCTAATGTCGTTAGAACTTTTTGTTCCAGTTCTCTCGCATAATTTTTTTCGATTTCACGATTACGAGATGCCTCATCAGAGGCAAATAATGATGTCCCATTCTCTTGTAGGAACGCACTTAATAACGCACCATTTTCATCGACGATACTGACATTTCCAATCGGTAAATTATCTACCGCACCAGAAACAAGAGCCGCAATACCTTGGATTGCTGAGGTTGATAAGCTTCCACTCTTCACAATCATAATAGAAGCAGATGATTCCTCTAGGTCATCCGGACGTGTAAATACGCTGTCCTCTGGGATAGATAGTATGACTTTTGCACTGTCAATTCCACCCAGAGCACTAATTGCTCTCTCTAATTCGCCTTGAATAGCACGTTGTTTTTTAATATCTCGGTCTTTATCGGTATCCATCATGCCTGATGTATCAAAAATCTCAAATCCGATTGAATTGTTAGGCAGCATATCATTTACTGCTAACTCAATTCGGTATTTGTCGACATAATCTTTGTCGATACGGATACTCGTTCCATTATCTTCTAAACGGTAAGCGATCCCCTTGGCATCTAAGTCATTAACGATTGCTCCCGAATCTGCTTCTTCCATGCCGCTAAACAGCAGGGCGTATTCTACTGTTTGAGAATGAATATAAACCACTAATGAAATAATAACTGTAAGAGCACTGACACTGATTAGTCCAATGCGTTTGGCTTGTGATAAGCCGTTCCACCCTGATTTCATTGAATTCCATAATTTTTTTACAACATCCATTTCCCCTAAACTTACTCCTTTTCCCCATCAAGGCTATTTGATTAGAATTGCATATTTTTAATGTCGTTATATGCTTCTAGACATTTATTCCTGACTTGTATTGCTAATTCTAACGATAGTTGAGCTTCCGTTGTTTGGATCATAATGTCGTGTAATGCCACATCATCTCCTACAACAAGAGAGGTTGTTGCCCCATCAGCCATTTGCTGAGATGTCGTAAAGCTATTTAATGCATGATTAAAAATGGCAGAAAAACCTTCACCATTTTCACTTACTTGATTTGTTTGAGAAAAATTGATTGAATCCAAGCTGTTTATCTTATTTGCTATATGCGTATAGTTTTCAATATTCAAAATGACTTGCTCCTTTTCAACGACCCGTTATTATTTTGATGAGATGGTTAAAGCCTGTTTCAACATATCCTTGCCTGCTTCTAGACTGGTAATATTCGACTCATAAGCTCTTACTGCTGCCATCAAATCAATCATTTCGTCTGACATATTAACGTTCGATTTTAAAACGTAACCTTCTGCGTCAGCATCCGGGTGAGTTGGGTCGTATTCCCTAACTTCTGTCTCATCCGCTACTAGCTCTGTTGCACGAACCCCAAAACTCTTTCTTGATGTACCCATTTCAATTGTTTGCACACTCTCTTTAAACGCTTCCTCAAAGACAACCGTTTTCTTTTGATAAGGTCCGCCCTCTTCCGTACGAGTCGTGTTTACATTGGCAATATTGGACGAAATAGTATCCAATTTTAACCGTTCCAAACTCAAGCCACTTGCACTAATATGCAAGGAATTAAAAATTGTCATCTGATTTCATCTCCTTTTAGCCGTTGATAATGGTTCCTAACCTTCGATACTGAGCATTGAGTTGCGCAGTCAGTGCTTGATATTGAATGGTATTTTGAGCTTGATTAGCCATTTCCATATCAATATCTACGTTATTGCCGTTTTCCTTCACACTGGTCGTTGTATTCTTACCCAAAATTGGATTTACTTCTGCCAAATTACTGCTACCGCCTAAATGAGAAGCGTGTGTTGTATGCAAGCTTCTACCATCAGCCGCTTGCTTTAATAAGCTTTCAAACTCTAGCTTGTTCGCCTTATATCCTTCTGTGTTTACATTTGAAATGTTACTAGCAATTAATTCTTGGCGAAGGCTGACTGCATCAAGCGAGTTTTTTAGTAAATCAAAGTTAATATTCGTCACTGACGTGTTCCCTTCTTCCTAAATGACAATAGTATTCTTCACTATATTGACATGGTGTCTTTTTTATTCAATCTGCTGCTTTACTTAAACTTAGCGTTTATTTACTTTCTCTAAGGTCAATCTGATCTATAATGCCTATACTTTTAACTCTACGTTATCTATTTTACATGAAATATGTAATTTTTAGTATATAAATCTATATTGTTATATTGTCTAAAATATTGTTATATAAAAAAGAACGAAAAAGTGCTTACTAATCTTATTAGATTAATAAACACTTTTAAATCGGGCTTTTGAAGGGTTAAATTTGGTTCCATGTCTCCAATAGTTCTTGTATCAACTTTTGGGAATTTTTAATCTTTGTGACATCTTTTTGAATATTTGCTTGGATTGCTTCATTTATCAAAAAAGTATATAGGGCATCTAAATCCTGCGCGATCGCTCCGCCTTGCTCAATGTCTAGTGTACGTTGGAGTTCCGCTAAAATATCTTGGTGTTTTAACAATACTTCATTAGCTTTTGAAAAATCATTTTTCTCTAGACTTAGTTCAGCTATCTTTAGATTTTTTAAACTTCCTTCAAGTAGCAAGCTTACTAATCTTTTGGGTGACGCTGTTAATACTTGATTTTGTTGATAGGCATTCTTTGCTTGCTTGTTATACATTTTCTTGCTCCTTTATTGTAAAACCGATAGCTATAACTCTTGGTTGACGAAGGTGGGTGTCTTTTTAGGATAGACATAATGTTGAACCACCGTCTTATTCTTGTTTAAACCAATAAGCTCTTGAGCAATTTCTTCTCTAGCTACTTCCATCACTGAAACGAGTCGTGTTTCCTTCTTATAAATGTCCTTAAGTAGGTGGTCTTCTTCCGCTGTATAAGGATCATTTGGTAGACCTTTAAGCCCGTCAATCAATGGCTTCATCTTTTGAATGATATCAGCGCCTGATTCGGCCTGATTATCCCATGAATCCAATACGTGATTCATCTCTTCAAGTACGGTCAGTCGATTACTCATGGTTATTCTCCTAACTATTGCTTGATGACGAATTACTAAACTGGCTCATCATGTAGCTTAACTGCGATTCAGCTTCCATCATCGCAACGTCTAAGGCTGTAAACTTAGCAATATACTGTTGGCGTTTGGTTTCCAAACGGTCGTTAAAGACTGTAATTCGCTCTGTAATATCTTTAATTAGCTTATCGTAAGTCGCATTTTTGGTCGCAATAATCCCGTCTTTTGAATCTGTAAAGCTGTTAATAAGACTTTCAAATTTTTGTCCAATCCCAATCTCTTCTTCAACAGTCTCACCAGCCGCATTGACCGATGTTTTGGTAAAGGTAAATAAATCACGAACCTTCGAACTGTCCTCTTTTAATGCTTCTTTTAGCTTATCTGCATCAAAGCTAGCCACACCATCACGATCTACTTCAATCCCAATTGATTTAACTGTATTCGCTCCAGCATTGCCGTTGTCAACTGCGTTCGTTAATAACGAACGTAATTGAGACTGCAGACGAATCAAACTGCTGTCACCTGCTAGTGCGCCTGTCTCATTGTTTTCTTGAGACGGATCACCTACACTTAACAAGCCACTAATAAATGACATCGTTGAGTTATACTGATCTACAAAGCCTTTAACCGCTGTTTCCGTCTTTCCGAGGTCATCAGCTATTTCAACCTTAATGGCTTGACTCGTTACCTCCTTAAGGTCTAAGGTCACACCGTCCATCACGTCTGAAATTTGGTTGCTGTTACGTTCGATATCGATACCATTAATGGTCAGCTCGGCAACTTTTCCCATTGTTTTGGCTTCATTATCCAAAAAACCAAACTCACTTGCTAACTCTCCAACAACTTCAATGTTACTTGCGCCAAACGCTTTGTTCTGTAAAACTAAATGACCATCAATTGCGACAGCTGAAACGCCCGTTTCTTTAGTTGCATCATTAATTTTATTAACGATTTTTTCTAGGTTATCGCCAGCTTCAATCTTAATGTCCAACTGCTTAACTTCGCCAGCCTCATTCGTCGTTTGGAAGGTTAGCGGTCCTTCTTTTTGCCACGTCTTATTCTCATCAAGCTGGAGCTCTTTCCCCTTGATTTCTGTACGAGTCGCTAATTGCTTAACAGTAATTGAATAGTCACCAGCAATCGCCTTTGACCCTACTGTAAAGCCAATTTTCCCTTCTTGCGAGAGTGTCGCCTTTTTAGCATTGAAAGTGTCTGCTTGCTTCAAAGCATCCATCTTAGTCGCTAAATTTGTTATTCGTGTTTGGACATCCTTCCAAGCGCTTTTTTCTTTTTCTACGGCCGCTTGTTCATTTTTATAAGAGGTTAGTTTAGTTGATTCTGCTGATAGCAGTTGCTCAATAGTGTCCATGGTAATACCCGAATAGGTTCCCAGGATGTTAATACTGTTTGAAGACATGCTACTGTCACTCCGTTCTGTCGATTATGATCCCCGCTTGTTCCCAAATACCCGCGATCACATCTAACATTTCACTTGGCGGATATTCCTTAATTACCTCATCTGTGATTGAATCCTTCATCTGGACTATCGTACGATTCGTTCCTTCATGTGTCAAGACTTGAAAATTGACATTAAGTCCTAATACAAGCCCATTTGCTTCTTTGACAATATTTTTTATTTCAGTGTCTGAAGTAAGATTCTCCTTATAATCACCTTTGCTTACCTCAGTAATAGTTTTGATTTTATTAATCATTTCAATATGGTCTCGACCAGTCGTATCAAAGACGATTCTATTTATGCCATGAACATCCATCATTTACACCTCCAAAAGTAATGTTTGATAATAGAAAGCAAGAGCCGACAACGTCGACTCTCCTTTTCTATATATGGTTTAACGAGATTATTGCAATAATTGCAATACACCTTGTGGCATTTGGTTAGCTTGTGCCAACATTGCTGTTGCTGCTTGTGACAAGATGTTTGATTTTGTAAAGCTCATCATTTCTTCAGCCATGTCAACGTCTACGATACGTGAGTTAGCTTCTGACAAGTTTTCTTTAGTTGTTGATAGATTTGAGATTGTGTGGTCTAGACGGTTTTGAACAGCACCTAGGTTTGCACGTTGTTCGGAAACTGTTGAAATTGCATCGTCAAGTTTCTTAAGTGCAACATCTGTATCTCCATTTACTTCGTATAAATCATCAATACCTAATGATTCAGCAGATACACTAGCGATTTTAACAGAGATTTTTTCACCAGCATTTGCGCCAATTTGGAATGAGAAAGAAGCTCCTTTGATATCTACTTCTTCAGTTGTTGCATCAACTTTATCTGTTCCTACATATTGAGCAATATTATCGATTTTAGTTGTTGCAACTCCATTGTAAGCTGCTAAAGCTGCTTGTTTTTTTGCGCTATCTGCTGCTCCAAAACTAGTAATAGCTGCATCTGCATCACCGGTTGAACCTAGAGCAGTATGCATTGCTCCTAAACCAGTAATATCAGTTAAAGTAGCTGCATCTAATGTTTTTGCTGGATTCACAGCATCTTGACCAGGTATAGTAACAGTAGTTTTTGTTCCAATTACTTCATTCTCATTCAGTAAGCCTTTTGTATTGAACTGTGTTTGGTCAGCAATACGTGTAATTTCTTCTGTCAAAGAATCTAGCTCAGACTTAATCGCTTTTTGGTCATCTACAGTATTTGTTTCGTTTGCAGCCTGAACAGTTAAGTCACGCATACGGTTTAGGATTGAGTGTGTTTCTTTCAATGCGCCTTCTGCTGTTTGGATTAATGAAATACCATCTTGTGCGTTACGAGTTGCTTGCGCCATACCTGACACTTGGTTTTTCATTTTTTCTGAGATTGCTAAACCAGCTGCGTCATCCCCAGCTTTGTTAATGCGTAGACCTGAAGATAGTTTTGCTAATGATCCTGATTTAGAAGCGTTAGCTGATGTTAGACGTGAATATGTATTCATTGCTGAAATATTTGTATTAATTCTCATTGTTTGTTTCCTCCTGATAAGATTTTTTTTATTTAAGGCCTTGCCTCTAATCTATGTATCGGTTTAATTCAATGAAGTTTAAGGGTTATATTGAATTATTTTAATAAAAATTATTTTTAAGTTATTTTTTATCTATATCTTTCTTTGATTCTATAATTCTCTCTAAATAAAAAAACTACCTTTTTACAGGTAGTCTAAAATGGATGTCTGCAATACTTTCGTTCCCATTTGAAGTGATGCTGAGTAAGCTACATACTCCATATTGAACTGCATATATTTTTCTGCGAAATCAATGTCTTCTTTTGACGATAACATTTCTTTCAGTCCTAATTCTTGGCTCTCATTTCTAGCCTGTGCTGACTTCATACGGTTAGAAACTGCACCAATTTCTGTACGTGTTCTCACCACATTATCAATTTGGTTATCGAGCTTATCTAGGCTACCGCGCATAACATCGGAATCATTAGCATCTAAACCAGCTAGAATATCGTATAGCAGCCTACCAAGTTCACCGCTAGAATTATTTACTAAACCAATACCATTAGTTGGTAGTTGAACAGTGACACCAGAAGCAATTTCACGATTAATATCTTGATCGTTACCCTTGTAATCAATC
The DNA here is from genome assembly GCF_011100465.1 of Jeotgalibaca arthritidis. NCBI lineage: Bacteria > Bacillati > Bacillota > Bacilli > Lactobacillales > Carnobacteriaceae > Jeotgalibaca > Jeotgalibaca arthritidis. Next base: position 1,073,354 of record NZ_CP049740.1, on the reverse strand, counting down.
CCTGTCATCTTACCATCATCGTATTCGATCTTAAAAGGTGCGTGCGTCGTTTCTGTTCCGCCAAACACATGACGGCCACCAAACTCTGTATTTAGAGCATCCACAAAGGTTGCCAATTCCATTTCAATCTCAGCCTTAACTGCAGCACGTCCTTCGTCACTCATGGTATCGTTAGCAGCTGACTGAACGAGCGTCTTAATACGCATTAATGAATTCGAAGCATTTGATAAAGCTGAATCTTGCATATCTGTCCAGCTAATTGAGTCTTCAATTGTTGTTTGGTATTGGGCATTTTGAGTAATGCTTGATTTTAAGGTCATGATTTCTGAAACAAGTAATGGGTTTTCAGATGGTTTGGATACTTCCTTCATAGAAGAAAGTTGATTTTGATACTTTTGAACGTTTTGTTGGTTTCGAGATAAGTTTCTTAAATAGCTCGAAGACATCATATTATCGGTTATCCGCATTATTACACTCCTGTTCGGTTAATCAAGGTATCAAGCATTTCATCAACAACAGAAATGATTCTCGCATTCGCTTGGAAGGCACTACTGAATTTCATCATGTCGACAACTTCCTCATTCATTGAAACACCTGATATTGCACCTCGTCTGTTTTCTAAGAAGGTCAGAACTTCTGATTGGCTAGCAGCCATATTGTCTGCTTGTTCTTTCATAATACCCATGCTTGTTACCATATTGTTGTAAGCACCGCTGGTTGTTGAGCCATTTGCTTGTGGTTCGAAGCTCATTGTTGTTTCATCATATTTAGCATCGAATGGCGTGCCAAAATAGTTAATCTTGGCTGTTGCTAATGCTGAGATTGCGGTCGCACGTGATCCATCGCCGGCTGGCAGTTCATCAGACGGTTCACCAATGGATTGACCTGCATTGACGTTTGAAGAGTCACCTAAAATAACTTCATTTACTTTTAGTGTTTTAGCACTATTGGTTTCAGAGAAGAATGGAATTCCTTTGACGTCATAGTTATTACTATGAATGGTATTAACTGCTGTAGCGAATGAATAAACAAGTCGGTTTAATTCTTCTTGCTTATTGTTAACTAATTCTAGGGCTTCTTGTGAGCCTTTGATACTACCGTTTGTTACTAAGACTTCTTTATATGTACCGTCTTCAGATGCAATCACAACTTGTCCAACCGGGAGTAGTGTGCCTGCTTGTGTTGCAGAATCTTTTGAACCGTCCGTAATAATCATGTTGCCTTGGCCATCATGAGCAGATACGATTGCTAGTTTCTTAACAGCATTCCCTTTCAACAGATTATCTCCATCTAGTTTCACTTCAACACGTTGGTAGTTATCATAACTGAATTCAACATTTGACATACTTGCTAATTCGGTTGTTAAACGGTCACGTTGATCAAGCAAATCGTTTGGTGTATCACCTTTTACCGTCACATTAAAAATTTGTTGGTTTAAGGTATTTAATTGTTCAATTTTGTTGTTGAAATCCATAACGTCTTTTTGAATGGCGTAAACGGTATCGGCTTGAACACCCTCAATTTGGTTAGACATATGGGCTAATGTATCTGATAAACTCTGAGCTTCTTGGCTAACCATTGTTTTAGCAGTTGGTAGTTCTGGATTCGAACCAAGATAATTCCAAGCTGAATAGAACTTGCTTAGTCCGTTACTCAAGCCTGTTTCAGATGGCTCATTAAAAATCATTTCTAGTTTACTTAAAATTTCTGATTTTTGAGCATAACGGTTGTATGAACCTGATTCTTGTTGAATTTGCTTCGTTACATAGTCGTCGATGACACGAACGACTCCAGATAATTTAACACCTGTTCCAATCTGTCCCACGCCACCTAAGTGATAGGGATTTTCAGCTTCGAAATTAACACGTTGGCGTGTATATCCATCTGTGTTCATGTTAGCTAGGTTGTGACTTGTTGTTTGCAGCGCTGTTTGAGAGGCTGCCATTCCTCTTGTTCCAATATTTAATGTTCCAAATAATCCTGACATGGTCTTCCTCCTATAGCGACTGATTCAACAAATTTGCTTGTGAAGCGCCTGTGTGGTACCCCTCTTTGGAGTATGTTTTAGTTGATTTTTTAACACCTTCGTTGAATGCCGTAATCACATTATCAACGAATTGCATACTCTGTTGAGTCAGCAACAGGTTTGTTTCTTGTAGTTCACGAATTCTAAAAACAGCTTCCTCAACTAATTCTCGGTCTACACCACTGAAATCAATTGTTGGTAAGCTGTCTACGAAATGTTGTTTTTGTTCTACGATTGCTGCTAGTTCTTTACTGTTATTAGACGTTAGAATACCTTTTTCTGTTTCTAATAAGCTGATAAAGTCTTCTAGTAGTTGCAAACCATCTTTATCTTGTGTCATTACACTCTATCCTTTTTCTGTTCAGCAATTGCATCCATCATGCCAGAAGCAATTTTGTCAGCTGAAACGTGATAGTTTCCATCTTGAATTGCTTTTTTGATCGCATCTAATTTCTCGTTGGCAGAACTACTTAATGTTGCTTGAGATAATTTCTTTGCTTCATCTGAAATTTCTACAGATACATAGTCTTGTTGCTGTGTTTTTTGAATAGGTTGCTTTTGGCTCTCAGCAGATTGTGTATGACTGTTGCGAACGTTATTTAAATAATGTTGATGTCCATTAGTGATTTTCATTTTGAAGAGCCTCCTTTAATTTTAAATCGCTTCATAATGAGGTTTATATCCTCGCTCTTACTATCTATCGGTTATTTTTATTAATAGTTAATAGTCTTTCACTATTTTATTAAAAAAGGAAGTGAAGTGCAAGAGGTCGAATTGGGCTTAAACTGTCGACTGAGAACTTATTTCGGGCTCACTCGACAGTTTCGCCGGCACCAGCCCATATAAAAAGGACTTGAGCCGCACATTCGCATCTCAAGTCCTTCCTGATTTATTTTATAAGTTATTTAAACGGTTTTCTTTGCTTAAAATATTAGTAATTCTGATACCAAAGTTTTCGTTAATCACAACAACTTCGCCTTCAGCAATCATTTTACCATTTACATAAATACTTAGTGGCTCTTCTGTCATCTTATCTAATTCGACAACTGAGCCTGTCCCTAATGATAAAATATCGCGGATGGTCTTTTTACTTTGTCCTAACATAACGCTTAGTTCAAGCGGAACATCCATAATTAAATCTAGATTTTTTGGGCGGTGTTTAGGATCCGCATTATCCAGCTGTTGGAATTCTGGTTTCTTAACGGTAACGGATACTTCTTCTACAGCGCTTGTTTCTGGTGCAGTTGGTGGTGCTTGTTCAACTACTGGCGCTGCTGGTGGGGTAACGTCTTCAATAACAGTTGCTTTATCTTCCAACATGATGCGTGTTATATCATGAACTGCATCTAGTGTGAACACTTGCATAATCGTACTATTGAGTACGGATTCTACTTCTAATTCAAATGAGATTTCACATACAGGAATATCTAATTTACTTTCATCAAAGTTAATGCTGTTCTTCTCATCCCAAAGTGATACATCTGGTGGGAAAATATCTACGGTTCTGCTGAACATAGTTGCCATAGCTGTTGAAGCTGACCCAATCATTTGATTCATTGCTTCAGCAACGGCACTCATTTCAATTTCTGTTAGTGTTTCAGATTGAACTTGTCCATCGCCGCCCATCATGAGGTTAGCAATCTTACCAGAGTCACTCACATCTAGCATTAGCATATTGTTCCCTATGATGCCTTTTTTAAATTCAATAGATGTGATAACTTTTGGTTTATATGAAGCAGCAAGGATGTTTTTCATATTTGTTGCTTTTACGCGTGGTGTTGTGATGGTAACTTTGTAGCCCAAGATTTCAGATAAGGTAGTAGCAGCTTGAGACATAGAGATGTTTCCAACTTCGCCAATAATATCCTTATCCATTTGGCTTAATGCTTCATTGGCTGGTGCTTCATCAGCTGGTGCATTTAGACCCATCATCATTGCATCAATTTCTTCTTGTGTTAATGCTGAATCGCTCATTCTTCTTGATTTCCTCCTATATCCTCTAACACTTCTACTGCCATCTTATCGTCTCTAACGCCCGGCTTCACTAAATAGTACGGTTCCTGTTCAATCGAAAGAAGAAGTGGTTCATTTATTCTTTTGTCTAATGTAATAATGTCTCCTACTTCTAACTGTAGGAAACTATCTAAATTAATGTGTGTCTTTCCGAGTAGAACCTCTAAATCTAACCGGACACCTTGGATGTTTTTAGCTAATTGCTCATGGTCTGTAGAATCTGTTCCTTTACCTGAATGGAACCAGTTTCGCAGGCTCAACTTATCCAGTAATGTTTCAAAGAAAACATATGGGATACACAAGTTCATAAATGAGGTATTGCCCATCATTTCAATTGTAAAGGTAACAAGGGTTACTGGTTCATTGGGAGATATAGCTTGAATCATTTGTGAGTTATGCTCCATAGAATCCATTCCCACTTCAAGTTGAATAATATCTCGCCATGCATGTTGGAAGGCATCTCCGAATTGGCGGATAACATCTTCTAAAATAGCTAATTCAATTTCTGTAAAATAATCTTTTGTGACTTCATCTTTAAATATATTATCTTCTGAACTCCCACATAAAATTTCAACGAGTTGGAAACAAATTTGTGGGTTCATTTCGACAATTTGAATACCTGGTTGAGGATCTGCATGGAACATACCCATCATGGTGAAATGAGGGACCGAATGCAGAAATTCGTCAAAACTAACTTGTTCAATGGACATTAAATCAACAGATACATTGGAACGCAGCTGTGTCGTCAATAGGTTGCTAGCAATTTTTGAGTATTCTTCAAAAACCATGTTTAAAGTCGACACATATTCCTTGGATAAGCGAACCGGTCTTCTAAAATCATAGCTTTTTACTTTAGGTTGTTCTTTTTCTTCAATCTTGGCTACATCGATTTCTCCGGTCTTCATACCTTCCATCAATGCATCAATTTCTTCTTGTGATAAAACTGGATTCACGTTTACCCCTCATTCTTGGAAAATAAAGTCGGCAAATTGATAAGATTCACAATCTGATCGTCTCTAAATAAAACTCCTTCAATCGCATCATTGACTTGCTCTTCTGCTAGTTGAATATGATCATCTTCAATATCAATCACTTCTTCTACTTTTCCTAATGCGAATGCTACTTTCCGGTTGCCGCTGTTAATAATTACCGTATTATTGTAGCATAAATTCTCTTCGTTTATAGGGTTTTGGTGATTATTCAGAAATTTGTCAAAATCTATAAGAGAAATAACATTTCCTCGCAAATTAATTAACCCTAGCAACCAAGTAGGTGATTGGGGAACGTCTGTCCATTTTTGAGGATCTGTTATTTCCTCTACTTCACTAGAACGTATTGCATAAACTTTATCTTTTAGAGAAAAAATGACAAGTTGCAACTAAACCCCTCCATTACAAACTAACTTTACTTAGTGACTTGATTACTCGAGCTGTATCAAATGGCTTAACGATAAAATCAATAGCTCCCATTTTAATTGCTTCCATTACCATACCTTGTTGTCCCATAGCACTACACATGATTACTTTTGCTGCAGGGTCAACTGCTTTGATTTCTTTCAATGCTTCAATGCCATCCATTTCTGGCATGGTAATATCCATTGTTACAAGGTCTGGTTTTACTTCTTTATATAGGCTAACTGCTTCCAAGCCGTTTTGAGCTTCTCCAACAACATTATAGCCGTTTTTTTCTAAAATATCTTTCAATTTCATTCTCATGAAAGCTGCATCGTCTACAATTAAAATATTTTTCGCCATTTTTATATTACCCCTTTAAAATTTTATCTCTGTCATTAATTTTTCTAACATACCATTTTGAGGAACGAAGTAAAGTGAGGACTCCCACTTAATCCCTTCGATTAAATATTCATTTTTAAATATCCATAGGTTCTCATCATACTGTAATTCTTCTAAATATGCACTAGTTAATAATGAACCAAACATATCCTCCATAATGTATGGTACATCTGTTTGTACCTTTAAATCTAGTAAGGTTGAAATAGCCTGTACGAAGGTATTAACAAGGATATTGACTAGCTCACAAACTGCTGATTCTGCCAAATCTTCCTTATCCTCATAGCCTCTCAGTAGTTCTCTTGTAATATCGTTAAAGCCTAAATCACTCAGAACGAACAGGAACATTCCTTCAATATCGCCCGCTGATTGCATTTGAACGGCACGAACAACCGTATCGGCTGACATGATTTGCTCAAACACTGCTTCATAAGCCATTCTTTCTAGGACAGGAACTCTCATATTTACTGTTTTATCTAGTAGTTTTGATAGACTAGTCGCGGCGTTGCCACCACCTATGTTGAGCATTTCTTTCAAAATATCTAGTTGGTTAGCCGTATATTTTTCAGACATTTAGCATTCGATTCCTTTCTAAACAGATTGCTGTAATATCTAGAATCAATGTCATGCTTCCGTCACCCATAATAGCAGCGCCTAAATAAGGTGCGTCTTGTCCAACTTCAGGTCCTAGCTCTTGGATAACAATTTCTTGCTGGCGCACAATCGCATCAACTGCCAAGGCATATTGTTTGCCTTCAATAGTTACAATAATGACATGGCTAGCTTCGTCATTATCGTCAGCGAGCTGGAGTTGTTTTTCTAAACGAATAAGTGGAATACCTTTGTCACCTGCCATTAGAATTTCACCGTTATGCGTTTGCTTAACCGCATCTACATCCATTCTAACAACTTTATTAATCACACTTAGCGGTATAGCCAATATGTGCTCTTCTACCTTCACTAATAGAGCTGGAATAATAGATAAGGTTAACGGCAAGCTTAAGCGGAAAATGGTTCCTTTATCAGCTTCACTGACAATATCAATGCTACCGCCTAGTTCTTGAATCTTTGTTTTAACAACATCCATCCCAACACCACGACCAGAAACTTTCGTTACTTCTTGCTTAGTCGAGAAGCCTGGGTGGAAAATAAGTTCTTGAATTTCTTGTGTTGTTAAACCTTCTGTTGAAATGCCTTTACGTTCAGCACTTGCCTTAATCGCTTCAGCATCCAATCCCTTACCATCGTCTGAAACAGAAATTAATACGCGGTTTCCTTCTTGATAAGCAGAGATTTTAATAGTCCCTCTAACATCCTTACCAAGCTCAAGACGTCGTTCTGGATTTTCGATACCATGGTCTGCACTATTTCGAATCAAGTGAATCAATGGCTCGCCCAATTCTGATACGATCGTACGATCCAATTCTGTATCGTCACCTTCAATAACTAAGTCCATTGGCTTACCAGTATCTGAACTCAAGTCACGAACTAAACGTGGGAAACGGTTGGTTACCGTTTGTAACGGTTGCATCCGAATATTAAGAACAAGACTTTGCAGTTCATTGGTAATCCGAGACACATAAGTCAATGTCTCTTCTAACTGTTGGTTACCTGTTTTTTGGCTAATGTCCTCTAGCTGAGTCCGGTAAACAACTAATTCTGACACCAAGCTCATAAAGGAATCTAACTTATCAATATCAACCCGAATCGAATGGTTAGGTTGGTGGTTTGCAGCAGCTTTTTTCGTTGTGACTTGTGTATTTTGCTCTTCCTTTTTAACAGTTGTTTCCTCTTTTTGAAGCTTATTAATAACTACTGTCTCTACTTCACTAATTTGCTTAATGGTTTCAACGATGCTTGCTTCATCAATTTCTGAGAAATAAAGACATTTGAATAGATGTCCAAAATCATCTGTTTCTAACACATCTGGCGATGGTTCAGTTTTAATAATTTCTCCGAACTCTTCCAGCTTACTCATCACTAGAAAGGCTCTCGCATTCGCCATCATGCTATCTGACTCAATTTTGACAGCAATGGTGTAAGCTTTATAACCATCCTTTTGAGCACTTTTAGCAACTTCCCAATCTGAGTCGTCTAATGTCATCGTTGACACAATGGCTGCCTCTACTGCAGCTTCAGTTGGTTGGTTCGCTGTCGCGCCTTCTGACGTTACCTTGTCACACATGGCAATAATATCAGAATAGTCACCTGAGTCTGATTCTCCCGCACGAATGCGGTCCATAATTTCAGCCAAGGCATCCAAACTCTTCAATACAATTGTAATGATTGTTTCGTTAGCAGCTTGATTTTTTTCTTTTAAAAAGGAAAAGACATTTTCCAACTTGTGCGTCACTTCCGTCATAGTTGTGAATCCCATTGTCGCTGCCATTCCTTTTAATGTATGGGCAGAGCGGAAAATTTCATCAACGATGGATAAGTCAGTTGGATTGTGTTCCAAATCTAAGACTAAATCGTTTAGCTTCATCAAGTTATCATCAGTTTCCTCGTAAAACATATCTAGGTACTGAGAATTATCATCCATTTGTCATCCTCCTTTATTCTATTTTTTCGTACAAGAATGATCCTATTTTTCGTAATCCGTATTTTGCAGGGTTATATATCGTTTCGGTTGCACCAATAAAGAAAATACCACCCGGTACAAGCGCATCGCTCATTTTTTGATAAAGGTCATCTTTTACTTCGTCGTTGAAATAAATCGTTACATTTCGACATAGAATGACGTGATAACCTTTATCGTATTTTCCGACAATTAAATCATGCTTCTTGAACTCGACCAATTTCTTTATGTCGTCGCTCAGGTGGTAAAAGGGCTCATCGGCTTTAAAAAAACGTTGCAAATCTACCGCTTCGACATTTTTAACGTCGGCATCACGGTAGATTCCTTTGCGTGCTTTTTCTAAAATATTTAAATCTAAATCTGTTCCGATAATTTTTGCTCGACTATCCAAATTTTTCTTTTTCAGGGCTATGGCCATTGAATAAGCTTCTGCACCAGTTGAACATGCTGCGCTCCAAATTTTTAATTCTGGAAACTTTTGAGGCAACTCATCGGTTAATACCGTTTCAAAGTCAGCGAAAATGTCTTTGTTTCGGAAAAATTCGGTGACATTAATCGTGATATAGTCCAAAAAATCATTCCTGATTTGCGCATCATTTTTTATTTTTTCGGCATAACTCGCTAAGTCAGTGGCACCGCTCTTCTTCATAATAGTCGTGATGCGACGCTGTAATTGTCTTTGTTTGTAACCATCTAGTTGTAGATTTAACTCTGATTTCGTCCAATCATAAAACTTCTCAAATTGTAGTGTCATTTACTTGTCCTCGCAACTTTATTAATGATGTCTGAAATGCAGTTCAAATGGACGCAAACATCAACGACGCCAGCATCAACAGCACTTCCCGGCATACCATAGACCACACAAGATTCTTTGTTCTGAGCTAGCGTATAACCACCCGCTTCTTTCACAGCTAGCATTCCTTGTGTACCATCTTTCCCCATGCCGGTTAAAATAACCGACAACAAGCGATTCTTATACAGAGGCGCTGCTGATTCAAACAAGTGATCAACGGCTGGCCTAACACCATTTCGTTTTTCGGTTTGAGTTAAAAACAGCTCATCTTGATGAATATGCATATGGTAATTTCCTGGTGCAACATAGACTGTTCCAGCTTGTATTTTTTCCAAATGGCTCGCTTCCTTAACGGGAACTTGCGCACTGTCGTTCAGTCGTTTAGCAAATGAAGCGGTAAAGCCTTCCGGCATATGCTGAACAATAAAAATAGGAATGGCTAACGTTGACGGTATCGCCTGAACGAGCTGCATCAGTGCACGTGGTCCTCCGGTTGAAGCGCCAATCACGATGGCTTTATAAGCCTGATCGATAATATCTGCTTCGTTAGCTGGTGTAAATTCTTTTTTTGCGCCACTGTCATCTTCATCTTTTTGAAGGACTGACTTTAAGTGATAAGCCAACTGGCGTTGGAATTCTGCTGCGTTTTCTCTTAGATTTTGTGGCTTTTCAATAAAATCAGTGGCTCCTGATTCAAGAGCAGCAATCGTTATTTCTTTCCCTTGCAAGGAACTCAACATGAAAACGGGCAAATCGCTGATTTCCCTAATTCTCTTAACGGTTTCGAGACCGTTCATTCCAGGCATTTCAACATCAAGCGTGATAATATCTGGGCGAAGAAGCGCCATTTTATTTAAGGCATCTTCACCGCTCCGGGCTGTGCCAATCACTTCAAATCCGTTAATTGCAGAGATTTGCTCTGTCAATATTTTCCGCATGAATGCAGAATCATCTACAACTAAGATGCGTGTTGCCATCATACTCACCCTTCCTCTATTACAAGTCGAGATATTCACGTTGCGCTGTGCGAACAGTAACAGACAAATCTTCTAAATCCAGCCACATCGTTCTACCATAATCTTCACCAGTATGTTCACCAATGATCGGAATTTTTAAATCGGATAGAACTTGCTTAACAGCTGCAATATTTCGTTGTCCAATCTGTTCGCGTGCAATAGAATTCTTCAACTTAAACATACTTGCGCCGCCTGCAATTTTTGCTTCTAGTCTAGATGATGCCCCTATTTTTTTCAAGTCTTCTACTAAAGAAGGGATCGCCAGATCAGCAAACTTTTCTACTTTCTTTTCTCCTCGAAAAGCTGTGCTATCCGGAAGCATAATATGGCTCAATCCACCAACTTTTGAAATCGGGTCATACAAAGCAATGCCGACACATGACCCCAATGCTACAGTTATTAATGATTGGGGCGCGTTGGCTACCTTATAATCTCCAATTCCTACTTTTATTGCTTCCTCCAGCATCGCGTTTCTCTCCTTTATTTAGCTAAGACAATCATAATTTCGTTTGAAGCTTCATCTTGGAATAATTGTTCGACATCCAGATGAAGAATAATCTCATCATTAAATTGAAATGTTTCTACTATATATTTCGTTTTGTTCTCATCAGACTGTTTTTGATTAGGATTGCTTTCGAATCGTTGGACAGTTGTCACTTGATCGACTGCTAATCCTAATTTCTTGTCTTTCCAATCTACGACAATAATTTTACTATCTTCAGTCGCTTGAATCGGTGTTTTAAAGAGTCGCATGTTCATATCAATCAGAACAAGGTTCTCATCGTTATAGCGATGCAGTCCCATTAGGTAATCGGACGTATCGGGTATAGCAATTCCTTTATCGAATTCAATAATTCGTTCAACCACTTGGATAGGCAGAGCTATTTTCTGCGTATTGGCTTCAAATAAAATAAACTGTTCCATCGTCATCCTCCTTTATCAAATCTGTCTTCTTAAGGGTACAATTGGAATTTTTGAACAATTTCGCCTAGGTTTTCAGCTAGTTTAGCAATTTGTCCAGCGTTAACAGCTACCTCTTCCATTGTACTGTTGATTTGTTGTGATGCTGCTGATGTTTCTTCAACACCTGCCGCTGATTCTTCGGAAACTGAAGCAATCTCAGAAATCGAATGATTCATTTCTTTTCCTGTTTCTGTTAAATCATTCAAGCTTGTGCTAACGCCATTGATATGTTCAACGACACTTTGTAATGAATGAGTAATTTCATCAAATGTTAGGTTTGTTTCTTTAATGCCAACTAAGCCTGCTTCTGCTTCACGGAAGCCTTCTTGTAGAGACGCGCTTACGTCGTTCGCTTCACGGTGAATGTTTTCAACAAATAGGGTAATTTCTTTAACAGAAGCCGCTACTTGTTCAGATAGTTTACGAACTTCTTCAGCAACAACCGCAAATCCTCGTCCGTGTTCGCCAGCTCTTGCTGCTTCAATCGCCGCATTTAATGCTAATAAATTGGTTTGTTTTGAAACATTTTGGATAATATCAACCAATTTTGTAATCTCTTTTGTTCCTTTATCAAGTTCGGTCATCTTGACAGTTGCGTCTTGAACGATCTCATTGATTTTTTCCATTTGTTGGCTAGATGAGTTCATCAACTCTTTACCTTTTCCTGACAGCGTTAGAACGTCTTCAGAATATACGGTTACTTTCTCAGTTGTCTCGGATACATCCATAAACTTGTGGTTAAATGCTTCCATGTTAGCTGACAATTGGCTAGCAGAGTGTGCTTGGTTTTCTGTACCAATTGACAATTCTTGCATTGTAATCGCTACTTGTTCAGAGCCTGCTTTTACTTCATTAGATGATTGAGATAGTTCTTCACTTTGTTGCGTCATGTCTTCTGCACCTAATGAAATGACAGTCATAATTTCATAAAGCGCTATTTGTAAAGCATTCGCAGAATGACCTAGATCAGCTAATTCACCAGCACCTTCTACTTCTAATAATTCTTGGTTAAGTTGACCTTCTTCAATTGATTTTAGACGAGTGACAACTTTACTAATTGCCTTAGAAAAATGATTAGCGAAGAAAATAGCTACAAATACGGATAAGACAATAATGACAACAATCGTGATAATCATTGTGCTGATTGATGTTGTAATTTTCTTCATTAAGCTATTCGTTTCTAAACGAATTTCAGCTGATTTAGTTGTTGCTTGACCAGACAAATTACTAATAATCTGTTCGCCTTTCGGATTCACATTACCGTTCATATTAAACATCGCTGCAGCACGGTCGCCTTCTGTAACTAAATCAAAAATATCAGTTTGAACAGATTCATCCCATGTTGCCATTGAAGTGAATAAATTCTGATTGGTAATTGAATTATCAATATTGCTGATTATTTTCTCGTTCTCAGCACTCCATTGTTTGTAGTTATTGAATTCAACAACGTAGCTCTCACGGCCTGTTAAAAGGTATCCTCTCACTGCTGAGATTTTTTGTGCCATGTAGTAAGAAATCTTGTCATAATTTTGTTGAATCACAAATTCTTCTTCAACGATTTTTTTGATATCGTTATTAATGCTTCTAAACGTAATAAAGTTCGCAATTCCCAACCCGCTCATAAAAATGATAACAATAGAGAAACTTAATAATAATCGTACACGGATGGTTTGATTGTTAAAACCAAAACGTTTGAACTTCTCTGATTGAAATTTTCCTTTGATTTTACTCCAATCAAATTTTTGTTTGTCTTTCTTGATTTTTTCTGTTGTATCCAACACTTACACTCCCTTATTGACTACACTTTTATTATAGTGCGATATTTTCTGCTAAATCCTATATCGGTCTTTCCTTACATTTATTTAGCTTATAAGGAAGAAATAGTTTGAAATAAGAATATATTTTTGACGAAATTGTGAAAATAAAATATAGTAAACAGAATATGTAACCAAAAAGGCGGTTTTATTTATGTTTATTACAATTTTACCTGGCTTATTAGTAAGTCTATTCATATCTTTACTCAGTCAATTTTTGACTAATTTTCTTCCGCAGTTAAGTGCGGCTTTAATCGCGATTTTATTAGGAATGTTATTTGGTAATACACTCTTCATTCACCCTAGATTAAATCCAGGTACACAATTCGCTGAGAAACGACTGTTAGAAGTAGCGATTGTATAGGAACAGTTGAAGGTGCGTGGGGAATTGATTTTGAGAAGGAAGAAACCGAAGAGAAATATTGGTTTTCTCCTCAATTTAAACGCTTATTAGGCTTTGATGAAGTGGCAAAGGAAATTGTTTCCCTATCTAATGAAACATCAACAGCCGTAGAAAGCATTGAGCTTATTCTAAATACGGTTAATGAGTCCGTTTTACAAATTGTTGATAGTATCAATACCATGACCGATAAAATTAACAATCAAGCTTCCGTTTCAGAGGAAATCAACAGCACAACTGATATTATTAACGAACGTGCTAACCAATTACTAACCTTTATTCAACATTTAAATTAAGAATTTAGAAAACCTGTCGAGTAAGGCGCTAAAATGGTGCCCACTCGACAGGTTTTTCGCTTTTTATGTCGAGTGATGCCAAATAAAATCGCGACTCGACACTTTTTTCACTTTTTATGTCGAGTGGGGTCAAATATGAACTGCCACTCGACATTTTAAGCAAATTAAAAGGCATCAAGAAGCGTTTTGAGGTGACCCCTTAAAGTTAGACTTTATTAGCGAGACAGTTTCGGCTGCCTCGCTATTTTTATGCAGCCTGAAGACTAAGTCTGTATTGCACTGGACTTAGCCATCCAAGTTTCTCTTTAATTCTCTTTTCGTTATAGTAATTTATGTATCGTTCAATTTCCGACTTCAATTCCTCATAGCTGTAATACACGACACCATAGTAAATCTCTTGTTTAAGCAGTCCAAAGAAGTTTTCCATAACGGAATTATCATGGCAGTTACCTTTTCTAGACATACTTTGAAAAATACGTTCTTCCTTAAGCCGGTTAGAGTATGCTCTCATCTGGTAAGCCCATCCTTGATCTGAATGGAATGTTCGGCGATAAGAACAATCTGAGGTTATTTCAATTGCTTTATCTAGTGCATCCATTACATTCTTGGCCGTAGGATGCTTAGCAATACCATAACTAAGAATTTCACCATTACACATATCCATAAAAGGATCCAAATAAAGCTTGTGCATTGTCATATGGCCTTTTGAATCTACTTCATAGTATTTAAATTCAGTTGTATCAGTTGTAACCTTTTGATGCGGTATATGTGTATTGAATCGCCTACGGATTCTATTAGGTGCCACAATACCAACCTTGCCTTTGTACGAGCTGTATTTACGACTTTTACGTGTAAATGAGGTCACCTGAAGATTGAGTTTTTGCATTATTCGCTGGACTTTTTTCTTGTTAACATGAATTCCCTGATTATTTAATTCGGCTCGCATGCGTCGATATCCATAATCTTTATTATCTTCATGTATTTTTAGGATTTTTTCTTCGAGTTCTTTGTCAGGATTATCTCTATCAAATCTTTTTTGCCAATACATGTAGGTAGCTTTAGGGAAGCCAACTACAGCGAGAATATCTTTTAATTTGAATTCTCCTCGGAGGCTGCGGACGATTCTCGCTTTTTTTTCAGAAGAGCTTCCTCCTCTAAACGCAGCCTCCTCAGTTCTTTTAAATAAGCATTCTCGATTTTTAGTTTTAAGAGTTCAGCTTCAAGCTGTTTAACATGCTCAGTGCTTGTATCAACAGGAGCTGAATCATCTTGGTGTTGTATATTTACAGCCTTACCTGATGAATTCATTTTAGCCCTTCTTCCACGTTTCTTATCTCTTAAGGCATCAGGACCAGCCGCTCTATAATCATTTACCCACCTGGCGATAAGAGCATTATTATTAATCCCTAGTGAAAGAGCCAGTTCCTGATAAGATACCTCACTTGTTAAATAAGACTCTACCGCACCAAGCTTAAATTCAAAAGAATAATTTTCGTTCTTTCTTGAACGTTTTAATCCATCATCACCTAGTTCTTCGTAGTAATGTACCCAATTGAGAACTTGTCTTCTGTTTTTTACTCCATATTTTTCTGCTAAAAAAGTATAACCTCCTTCGCCACGTAAATATGCATCTACAACTTTCTTTTTAAACTCATAACTGTATACAGCCATAAAAATACCGACCTCCAATCGTCAGATTTTTGGTCTAACTTTTGGGGGTCGGTACATTTTAAACACTTCCTGATGCCTTTATTATCCTATTACTTATCAATAGCTGAAACAGCAGCCCTTAAACCGAGCAAATAGCTATCCTTGCCAAAACCAGAGATTTGCCCTCTTGCAATCTCTGCGAAAACAGACTGGTGACGAAAAGCTTCTCGGGCATGAATGTGAGACATATGTACTTCAATAATAGGGACAGTTAAAATCGCCAAGGCATCTCGGATAGCATAACTATAATGCGTCCAAGCACCAGCATTAATCACAATAGCGGAAATCTGATCGTCAAAGGCTTTATGAATCTGCTCTACCATTTCCCCTTCATGATTTGTTTGAAATACGGTGACATTAACCTCTAGCTCATCAGCTAATTGTTGAATAGCCGCATTAATATCATCCAAACTTTCTGTCCCATAATGATGAGGATCGCGCTTGCCAAACATATTTAAATTAACACCATGCAAGACTAATACTTTTTTCATGCCTTCGACTCCTTTTCACGTCATTTAGCATTAGTATACCGTATTTGAGAAAAATAAAAAGAACCAAGCCGCAATCAGCTTGGTTCTTTGATTGATTATTCTGCGATTTCAACAACTAGGTAACGGTGTGGTTCTTTACCTTCTGAATGTGTTGAAAGGCGGTCATTTTTACTTAAACGAGCATGAATTTGTTTTCTTTCAAAGGCTGGCAGTGGCTCTAGGAAAACAGGTTGTTTCGTCCGTAGAACACGTTCTGCTGTTCGATCAGCGATATTTTCAAGAATTTTTTCACGTCTTTCACGGTAATCACCAACGTTAACAATAACTGACGCACGCTTGCGTTCATTTTGTTGGTAGACTGTTTGAGCAAGTGTTTGTAAGGCGTTGATGATTTTACCATGCTTACCAATGATTAAGCCTGCTTTATCACTTTCGATATTAAATGTGATTGCTTGACTCGTTTCTTCAGCAGTCACTTTTGCATCAGCACCGTATACTTCAACCGTCGTCGTTAAGTAGTCAATCACTTTTTGAATCGCTTCTTCTTTGTTAGATTCTGCTGGAAACTCTTCATCTTCGTCAACTGTTTCGTAGGCAATCGTATCCGTATATTCGTAATTGTCTTCTTCTGAATCAAGATTTTCTTCCGTTTGATGGTCTGAAATATAATCAGCACGTTCTTCGTTTTCAAAAACTGAAATATTACCAGGTTCTTTCATTTCAGGAAGTTGTTTCGGTGTTATTTCAACCTCAGCATCTTTTTGTCCAAAACCAAACAGACCTTTTTTTCCTTCAGAAATGATTTTGATGTCAACATCATGGGTTCCTAAATTAAGTTGAGCTAACCCTTTGCTGATTGCTTGATCAACCGTTGTATCTCTTACTACAATTTTTTCATTTTCCATTGTTGTTCCATCCTTCCATTTCAAAAAAGTTTATTTTCTTCTTTTCTTTTTCGGATTTTTAGCTTTTTCTAATGCTTTTTCTAACTCGCGTTTCTTGCTTGCTTCTGCTTTGCGCTCGTTAATTACTTTATAAGGATTATTCATGATTAGCGTTTGTCCAACTGAGAAGGCGTTACTTACCGTCCAGTATAGAGACAAAGCACTTGGCAATGAAATACCCATAAATAAAATCATAGCTGGCATTGTATACATCATTGCTTTACCTTGACCGCCGCCATCAGGTTGCGTCATCATCGTTAATTTAGATGTATAGAATGTTAGGATTGCTGCTAAAATTGGGAAAATAAAGTACGGGTCACGTGAACCTAAGTCCATCCATAAGAATGAGCTTGAACGTAAAATTTCTGTACGACTAATTGCTTGGTAAAGTGCAATCATAACAGGCATTTGCACTAATGCAGGCAAACATCCCATATATGGATTGACATCATTTTCCGCATAGACACGTGAAATTTCAGCTTGTAGCAATTCTTTCGTCTCAGTGTCTTTTGATGAATGTTTCTCTTGCAAGGCTTTGATTTGTGGTTGTACGTCTTGCATCTTGCGTGTGCTCTTTGTTTGGAAGTAATTTAATGGAATTAAAATTACTCTGATAATGACTGTAAAAACAATAATTCCCATTCCATAGCTACCAAAGAACATATTTGATAACCAAATGATCATACGAGAGAAATTGTAAATAATCATACCATCCCAAAATCCTGTACTTTCAGACGTAATCGCCTCAGTACTTCCACATGCTGATAAGACCATCATAACAGCAAGTAAACTAAGTGTAAAAAGTAATCGTTTTCGCTTTGACAACGACAGTTCCTCCTTAAAACCTATATTAAATGATTATTCCATCACATGAGCTAATTTTAACACATGTATCAAGCTTTTTTTAACTTCTTCTGTAGACATTTCTGCAGTTGGTGGACGGGCAATCACAATAAAATCAATATCAGGCTTAATCATTGGCTTTAATTCCAACAAAGACTGGCGAATTTTACGCTTAATGGCATTTCGTGTGACTGCATTACCTATTTTTTTTCCAACAGAAAGCCCTACTCGAAAGTGTTGCTGATCTTCTTTAGGCAGGACATAGACAACAAATTGTCGATTCGCTTTAGAAGCGCCATGATGAAATACACGTTGGAACTCTTTTTCTTTCTTAACTCGAAAAGATTTTCGCATCTTGTCCCCCCTCTTTTTTTCATAAAATGCTGATAATTTGTAAAAAAAAAGACCACTGACGGTCAGTGATCTTATGCAGACAATACTTTTCTTCCTTTGCGGCGTCTACTTGCTAATACGTTGCGGCCGTTTTTAGTACTCATACGTTTACGGAATCCATGAACTGTTTGACGTTTGCGTTTTTTAGGTTGGAATGTTCTTTTCATTACTCGTACACCTCCTGAGATTACTTTTCTTCTATTATGGCAATTTAATATCCTATAGACAGTCTCCGACATTATAAAGAAACAGAGACCACTCTGTCAAGTAAAAGTTATTTTTTTAAACTCACTTGAATATAATAGCACATTTCTTCTATAAGAGAAAGAAATTTTTTATAATTTGTTTGTTTTTTTTATCCACAAGTCTTTTTTATTTTACACAACCGTTTGTATAACTTTTTTTTGTAAAATAGCTATCCTCAAGTATTCCACCACTTTTCCACATGGCAACAAGGTGTGTGTTTTGTTTTGTGGAAAACTTCAAAAAACTGTGGACATCGTTAAAAAGTATTGATGTGACAATCTTTCAAATTGAGTAGTTATCCCCAGTTAAGAATAATTAAGCTTTGGATTATTTTTTTATGCACAGTTATTTTCAATCCTGTGGAAAACTTTTGAACGCCCTTTTTATATGTTTATGCACAAGTAAATCTGTT
Source organism: Jeotgalibaca arthritidis (assembly GCF_011100465.1). Lineage (NCBI taxonomy): Bacteria > Bacillati > Bacillota > Bacilli > Lactobacillales > Carnobacteriaceae > Jeotgalibaca > Jeotgalibaca arthritidis. The sequence goes on along the minus strand of NZ_CP049740.1, from coordinate 1,054,626 downwards.
GTGGAAAACTTTTATAGATAATGCTAAAATAGGAAGGACCTGGTCTTTTGAAAAAAGTTCCCAGATTAAAAATTTAAAAAGAAGGAGGAAGCTCCTATTGGAAGATATATATTCACTGTGGCAATACTTGCAAGAAAAATTCAAAGAATCATTATCCAAAGTCAGCTACGATACCTGGATTGATAGTGCCGTTCCGATTCGTTTAACGGAATCAAACATTATTATTGAAGTTCCATCTTCATTACATAAAGACTATTGGCAGAATAACTTAGCAACTCGTGTTGTAGAAGGCATCTATGAATTTAGCGGTAAAGAAATTTCACCTATTTTTATGCTTAAAAACGAAGACGTTCCTGCATTAAAACAAGAAAAAACCAAAAATGAAGCGAAAGTACCTTTTAAACAAGCTTTATTAAATACGAAATACACCTTTGATACTTTTGTTATTGGAAAAGGAAATCAAATGGCCCATGCAGCAGCCTTAGTTGTTGCTGAAGAACCGGGTACCATTTATAATCCACTGTTTTTCTATGGTGGAGTTGGTTTAGGAAAAACACATTTGATGCATGCGATTGGTCATCAAATGTTGCAGCTCCGCCCAAATGCTAAAGTAAAATACGTCAGCAGTGAGACATTCGCAAATGATTTTATCAATTCGATTCAAAACAGAACACAAGAACAGTTCCGTAATGAATACCGCAGTGTCGACCTATTATTAGTTGATGATATTCAATTTTTCGCAGATAAAGAGGGAACGCAAGAGGAATTTTTCCATACATTTAATGCTTTGTATGATGAAAGAAAACAAATTGTGCTAACAAGTGATCGCTTGCCAAATGAAATTCCAAAATTGCAAGAACGTTTAGTTTCTCGTTTCGCTTGGGGTCTATCAGTCGATATTACACCGCCCGATTTAGAAACACGGATTGCAATTTTAAGAAACAAAGCCAACAGCGAACGATTAGAGATTCCGGATGATACATTAAGCTATATTGCTGGGCAAATCGATTCAAATATTCGTGAATTAGAAGGTGCTCTTGTCAGAGTACAAGCTTTTTCAGCTATTCAAGGCAAGGATATTTCAACCAGTTTAGCAGCAGATGCTCTAAAAAGTATTTTACCAACGGATAAACCGAAAGCTTTGTCTATTTATACCATCCAACAAACCGTTGCGAAGTTCTACCATGTCACGATTGAAGAACTAAAAGGTAAAAAACGGATAAAAGGAATTGTTGTCCCGCGTCAAATCGCTATGTATCTCTCTCGTGAGTTAACAGATAGCTCTCTTCCAAAAATTGGAACAGAATTTGGCGGCAAGGATCATACAACTGTTCTCCATGCCTACGATAAAATTTCAAATTCTCTAGCAAAAGACGTTACTATGAAACAAGAAATTGATACAATAAAGGAAACACTGAAAAATATGTAGGAAAAAGGCTTTTTTTCGCCTGTGGACATCTTTTAAATTATACCTAAACTTACGCACAACTTATCCACAAGTGGAAAACTTTGTCTATCTAAGGGTTTATTTTGTTTTCCACAGTACTAACATGCCCTACTACTACTACTATTTTTTATTTAATATAATTTAAACGGAGGGAAGCAAATAAAATGAAGTTTAATATTAATCGACCAGCTTTCATAAAATATATAACTGACGTTCAAAGAGCAATCTCTTCAAGAACAACCATCCCTGTTCTGACAGGTATTAAAATGGTAGCTGATAAAACAGGACTTATGCTAAGTGGTAGTGATTCAGACATCTCTATTGAAATCTTTATTCCAATAGAAGATGAATCCAATGATTTAGAAATTATTAAAGAGGGAGGCATTGTCCTTCCAGCACGTATTTTTAACGACATTGTTCGTAAAATGTCTGATGAAAAGTTAACGATTGAAGTGGGAGATAACTTACAAACCCATATTACATCGGCAAATGCAGCCTTTAAAATCAATAGTATTGATGTTGAAAGTTATCCAAACTTCCCGACAATCGATTCAAATGAAGTGATTAGCTTACCAACTAATCTATTCAAACAAGTGATTCAACACACTGTTATTGCAACATCTACGCAAGAAAGTAGACCAATCTTGACAGGTGTCAACATCACCATTGAGAATGGAACCTTAAAAGCAGTTGCAACCGATAGCCACCGCTTGAGTCAACGGATTATTCCAATCAATATTCCAGAATCACTAAGTGAAAACAGCTATAAAGTGATTATTCCTGGTAAAAGTTTGATTGAATTGTCTCGTATTGTTGAAGATCAAGATACGATTGATATGATGGTGACAGAAAACCAAGTTCTGTTTAAAGCTGAGAACCTTTATTTTTATTCACGTTTGTTAGAAGGCTATTATCCAGATACAAATCGTCTTATTCCAACAACGTCATCAACTAACTTAGTGATGAACGCAGCGGATTTGCTACAAGCCACTGATCGTGCGTCATTGTTATCACATGAAGGTAAAAATAATGTGGTTAAACTGTCTATTTCAGATGAAAAAGTGGAACTATCCGGTAATTCACCAGAAATCGGAACAGTTCGTGAAGATTTACAGTATCAAGAAGCGAACGGCGACCCATTGGTCATTTCATTTAACCCAGATTATTTGAAAGATGCTCTTCGTACATTTGGTCACCAAGATGTTATGGTTAGCTTTACAGCTCCAATTCGACCATTTACAGTCGTTCCAGTGGATAACCATACGGATATTGAGCAAGCTTTTATTCAATTAATTACACCTGTTCGAACGTATTAATGAAATGAAAGGAAGTTGCAACTGTTTATGCAACTTCCTTTTTTATTTTTATAAGCTTTATCTATCAAATTTAGCGCCTTAGGTTTTTAAATAAACACTTTCAATGTTTTAGTCGTTTAAGTGTTAAAACCTTATAAAAGGCGTTTTTTTGCCATTTATTTGAATTTTTCACAAAAAAAGGGTATAATATAGTAGTAAATGAGTTGCGTGGATTCAACGGTTTCCACGCTTATTTTAATGGAAATGGGTGAAATCCTTGAAAAATATTGTGTATATTGATGATGATTTCATAACACTGGGTCAATTATTAAAACATGTCAATGTGATCTCAAGTGGTGGAATGGCCAAATGGTATTTAGCGGAATATGCTGTCATGATTGATAGTGAAAAAGAAAACCGCCGTGGTAAAAAAATCTATCCAGGTTCTGTTGTAGAGATTCCTGATGCAGGAACGTTTATCGTTCAACGAAATAACCAAGCGACAGATGACGGCTCAGAATTATGATTTTAAAAGAGATTACACTTCGTAATTTCCGGAATTATTCAGAACTATCTGTTCCCTTTTCTAGTGGGATAAATGTTTTCCTTGGTGAGAATGCTCAAGGTAAGACTAATTTAATGGAGGCGATTTACGCCTTGTCGATGGCAAGGAGTCCGCGTACTTCTAACGAAAAAGAAATGATTCAATGGCAACAAGAGCAAGCACAAATTACTGGTAAAGTCGAAAAAAGGCATGCAGATTACCCATTAGAGCTAACCTTTTCTAAAAAAGGAAAGATAGCTAAAATTAATCACCTTGAACAAAAACGCTTGAGTGATTATGTGGGGACCCTGAATGTCGTTTTATTTGCACCAGAAGATTTGGAGCTAGTCAAAGGCTCACCAAACCGCCGTCGTAAGTTTTTAGATATGGAACTTGGCCAGATGAGTCATATTTATCTCCATAATCTGGTCCAATATCAACGGCTGTTAAAACAACGGAATACGTATTTAAAGCAGCTATTAACTAGAAAAGTATCAGATAAGGTTTATTTGGAAGTTTTAACCGAACAACTAGCAACGCTAGGAGCTTCAATTATTGAAGCTCGGTTAAGCTTTATTAAACAACTAGAAAAATGGGCAGATTCTATTCATCATCAAATATCAGATGAAAAAGAGCATTTAAAAATTCGCTATAAATCACCTATTACTTTTGAAGATAATATGACGAAAGATGCTATTTTCCTTTTATTACTTGAAGAGCAAGAAAGAGTGAAGCAGCGTGAACTCGAACAGGCGACAACTTTATTTGGTCCGCACCGTGATGATTTGGTTTTTTATGTTAATGACAAGAATATTCATCAATTTGGCTCACAAGGTCAGCAGCGAACCACTGTTTTGAGTTTGAAATTAGCAGAAATAGAATGTATGAAGGAGGTTTTGGGTGAGTATCCGATTCTTTTATTAGATGATGTCTTATCAGAACTAGATGATAGTCGACAAACGCATCTTTTAAAAACAATTGAGAAAAAAGTCCAGACCTTTTTAACAACACCAAGCTTAGATGGTGTAAAACGTAATAAAATTGAAGAACCAACCATTTTTTATATAGAAGCAGGAAAAGTTGAAAAGGAAGGTGCATAAGAGCATGACAGAATTTGAAAAAGAAAAAGCAGAATTGGCTCAAGCATATGATGCCAGTCAGATTCAAGTACTTGAAGGGTTAGAAGCTGTTCGTAAACGTCCTGGTATGTACATTGGTGCGACTAGTGCAGCAGGATTGCACCATTTAGTATGGGAAATCGTTGATAATTCGATTGATGAGGCTTTGGCTGGATTCGCTTCAACCATTAAAATCTCAATTGAAGAAGATAACAGTATCATCGTTTCAGATGATGGTCGTGGAATCCCAGTTGATATCCAAGCTAATACAGGTCGTCCAGCCGTTGAAACAGTTTACACAGTCCTACACGCAGGAGGTAAATTCGGCGGTGGCGGTTATAAAGTTTCTGGTGGACTTCATGGGGTAGGAGCATCAGTTGTAAATGCTCTTTCCGAAAAATTAATTGTTCAAGTTTATAAAAACGGTAAAATCTACAAACAACGCTATGAACGTGGCGAAATTATGACTGACTTAACAGTGGTTGGCGAAACAACTGAGCATGGTACAGTTGTTCAATTTTGGCCGGACCCTGAAATTTTTACAGAAACAACCGTCTTTGAATATGAAAAATTAGCGGTTCGTGTTCGCGAATTAGCCTTCTTGAACAAGGGTTTAAATATTTCAATTACAGACAGACGTCCTGAAAAAGAAGTGACTAGTAACTACTACTACGAAGGTGGTATTCGTAGTTATGTGGAATACTTAAATCAAAATAAAAGACCATTATTTGATGACATTATATATGTGGAAGATGTTCAAGATGACATTCAAGTTGAAGTAGCATTGCAATATACAGACGGCTATCATACAAGTTTGTTTAGTTTCGCTAACAACATTCATACCTATGAAGGTGGAACTCACGAATCGGGCGTTAAGACAGCACTGACCCGAGTGATTAATGATTATGCAAGAAAATCAAAAATCATGAAGGATAACGAGGAAAACCTAAGTGGGGAAGATGTGCGTGAAGGATTGACAATGGTATTGTCGATTAAACATCCCGATCCTCAATTTGAAGGGCAAACCAAAACAAAACTTGGAAACTCTGAAGCGCGTACAATCACAGATCGTCTTTTCTCAAGCACCTTTGATAAGTTCTTAATGGAAAACCCTCAAGTAGCTCGTCAAATCGTTGAGAAGGGCATTTTGGCGGCCAAAGCACGTCTGGCAGCTAAGCGTGCTCGTGAAGTAACACGTAAGAAGAGTGGACTAGAAATCAGTAACTTGCCTGGTAAACTAGCAGACTGTTCAAGTAAGGATCCTTCAAAATCAGAATTATTTATCGTGGAGGGAGATTCTGCAGGTGGTTCTGCTAAACAAGGACGTTCTCGTATTTTCCAAGCGATTTTGCCAATTCGCGGTAAAATTCTAAACGTTGAAAAAGCATCACTAGATCGTATTTTAGCTAACGAGGAAATTCGTTCGCTCTTTACAGCTATGGGAACAGGCTTTGGTGCTGAGTTCGATGTTAGCAAATCTAGATACCACAAACTTGTTATTATGACGGATGCGGACGTGGATGGTGCTCACATTAGAACACTATTATTAACCTTGTTCTATCGCTATATGCGCCCATTAGTTGAAGCAGGTTATGTTTATATCGCACAGCCACCATTGTTCCAAGTTAAGCAAGGTAAAAAAGAAGTTTACTTACAATCACAAGAAGAATTAGATCAGTATTTAGCGACTATTCCAGCAAGTCCAAAACCATCTATCCAACGTTACAAAGGGTTAGGTGAGATGGATGCAGAACAATTATGGGAAACAACCATGAACCCAGAAAACCGTCGCTTTGCACAAGTCTCAGTGGATGATGCTATTGAAGCAGATGCTGTGTTGAGCATGTTGATGGGTGAAAAAGTTGAACCACGCCGTAACTTTATCCAAGATAATGCTGAATACGTTGAAAATCTAGATGTTTAGGAAGGAGCAGGTAAATTAAATGAGTGAAGAAGAAAATAAAAATCTAGACTCTGGAATGGAAGTCCGCGAACTTAGTAAAGAGATGCGTACGTCATTCTTAGAATATGCCATGAGTGTTATTGTCTCTCGTGCCCTTCCAGATGTCCGAGATGGTTTGAAACCTGTTCACCGCCGTATCTTATATGGAATGAACGAATTAGGGATTACCCCTGATAAATCACATAAAAAATCTGCACGTATTGTTGGGGATGTTATGGGTAAATACCATCCTCACGGTGACAGTGCGATTTACGAATCAATGGTACGGATGGCACAAGATTTCAGTTACCGCTATCCTTTAGTTGATGGCCATGGAAACTTTGGTTCTGTCGATGGTGACGGTGCTGCCGCTATGCGTTATACGGAAGCAAGAATGTCTAAATTAGCCCTTGAAATGTTAAGGGACATCAACAAAGATACGATTGATTATCATGACAACTATGATGGTACAGAGCGAGAGCCAGATGTTTTACCAGCTCGCTTCCCTAACTTATTGGTTAACGGTGCTTCTGGTATCGCAGTAGGTATGGCAACAAACATCCCGCCTCATAACTTAACAGAAGTTATTTCAGCGCTCCATATCTTGATGAAAAATCCAGATGCAACAACAGCTGATTTGATGGAGGCATTACCAGGACCAGACTTCCCAACTGGTGGGATTGTAATGGGTAAATCGGGTATCCGTAAAGCCTATGAAACAGGTCGCGGTTCTATTATTGTCCGTGGTCGCGTTGAAATTGAGAATTTGAAAAATGGTAAAGAACGTATTTTAATTACTGAATTGCCGTATGTGGTTAATAAAGCAAAATTGGTTGAACGAATTGCTGAGTTAGCACGTGAAAAGCGAATTGAAGGAATTACTGACTTGGCTGATGAGTCAGACCGTGAAGGAATGCGTGTCGTTATTGATGTGAGACGTGATGTGAGTGCATCCGTTATTTTAAATAACCTTTACAAGTTAACACCACTTCAATCATCATTTGGCTTCAATATGTTGGCCATTGTGAATGGTATTCCAGAAACATTAAGCTTGAAGAGCATCTTATATCACTATTTAGAGCATCAGAAAGTAGTTATCCGCCGTCGTACAGAATACGATAAGAGAAAGGCAGAAGCTCGTGCTCACATTTTAGAAGGGTTAAGAATTGCCCTTGACCATATTGACGAAATCGTTAATATTTTAAGAAGCTCACCAAGTGGTGATGTCGCTAAACAAAAATTTATTGAGGATTATGGTCTATCTGATCGTCAAGCTCAAGCTATTTTAGATATGCGTATGGTTCGCTTAACAGGCTTAGAACGTGATAAAATCGAAGGTGAATATAACGACTTGATGACGTTAATCCGCGATTTAGCTGATATTCTTGCTAGCGAACAGCGTATTTTTGAAATCATTGAAGAAGAGCTACTAGAAATCCAAGAGCGTTTTGGTGATGACAGAAGAACAGAGTTATTAGTCGGTGAAGTTCTGTCACTAGAAGACGAAGACTTAATTGAAGAAGAAGAAGTCGTGATTACTCTAACTCATAATGGTTACATTAAACGCCTACCAAGCAGCGAATTTAGAGCGCAACGTCGTGGTGGTCGTGGTGTCCAAGGTATGGGAATCCACGATGATGACTTTATCGAAACACTGATTACAGCGTCAACACACGACAACCTCCTTTACTTCTCTAACCAAGGGAAAGTATACCGTAATAAAGGATATGAAATCCCAGAGTATGGTCGCCAAGCTAAGGGATTGCCAATTATTAACTTGTTGAATCTGGATGCTAATGAAAAAATCCAGACCATTATTAATCTACGTGGTAATGGACCAAAAGAAGGCGAGTACCTCTTCTTTGCAACTAGACAAGGTGTTGTAAAACGGACAGAAACAACTGAATTCCGTAATATCCGTCAAAATGGACTACGTGCGATTAACTTAAATGAAAATGACGAATTAATCAAAGTAGCCTTGACTGACGGTACTAAGAAAATCATCATAGGTACGCATTTTGGCTACTCAGTCAGCTTTGATGAAAATGATGTTCGAGCTATGGGACGTACCGCTACAGGTGTCCGTGGAGCTAAATTACGTGACGAGGACTATGTTGTTGGTATGGATCTCCTAGAAGAAGGAACAAAAGTCTTAGCGATTACCGAAAATGGTTATGGTAAACGTACATCTATCGATGAATACGCGATTAAAGGCCGTGGCGGTAAAGGAATTAAGACCGTTAATGTTACTGAGAAAAATGGTAATCTAGTTGGTCTTGCGACTGTTCGTGAAGATGAAGATATCATGATTATTACTGACGCAGGCGTAATGATTCGTTTCCATGCTAAAGATGTATCGGAAATTGGTCGAGCAACGTTAGGTGTTCGCTTAATCCGTCTAGATGATGGTTCTAAAGTATCAACGATGGCTGTTGTTGAACCGGAAGAAGAGGAAACAGAAGAGATTGAAGGATCTGTAACTGAAGAACAAGCAACTGTTCAAAATGATTCAGAACAAATTAAAACAGACATGCAAAATTTTGCGGATAGTCTGTTTGAAGACGAAGAATAAAAAATATTAAAAAAGCAAACCTGCTTATCGCAGGTTTGCTTTTTAATTTAAGAAAAAACTTGCAATTTATTGATTGAGGTGCTATAATTTTAAGACGTGAGTATTTACGAATACTCTCCTTGCTTTTACAAAATGTAAGAGCCAAAAGTCCATAAGGAGGTGACAGTCATAATGACTCAATACGAAATTAACTACATTATCCGTCCTAACATCGAAGAAGCTGCTAAAGCTGAATTGGTAGCGCGCTTTGACGCAATCTTAACTGATAATGGTGCAGAAATTATTGAATCAAAAGACTGGTCAAAACGTCGTTTAGCATACGAGATTAACGATTTCCGCGAAGGTATCTACCATATCGTGAAAATTAAATCTGAAACTGCTGAATCGATTAACGAATTTGACCGTTTAGCGAAAATCAATAATGACATTCTTCGTCACATTATCGTTAAAGAAGAAGCATAAAATGTTCCACGTGAAACATTTTAAGGGGGTAAGCATTTAATGATTAATAATGTTGTACTAACAGGAAGATTGACCAAAGATGTAGATTTACGCTATACATCAAGTGGCACTGCAGTAGGATCTTTTTCAATCGCTGTTGATCGTCAATTCAAAAATCAACAAGGTGAAAAAGAAACTGATTTTATTAACTGTGTTATTTGGAGAAAATCAGCGGAAAACTTTGCTAATTTCACTCGCAAAGGTTCTCTAGTAGGTATTCAAGGACGAATTCAAACTAGAAACTATGAAAACCAACAAGGACAACGCGTATACGTTACTGAAATTGTTGTCGAGAACTTTACTCTATTAGAGTCAAGAAACGTTACTGAGCAAAGACCAAGAGGAGAAGCTAATAGCGGCGGATTCCAAGGTAATAATAATTCTTACCAATCTAACCAAAACAACTCTTATAATAATCAGTCTTACTCTAACCAATCTCAAAATAACTTTAGTGATTACAATTCGAATGATGATCCATTCTTATCAAGCGGACAATCAATTGACATTTCAGATGATGATTTGCCATTCTAGTCTAAAGTAAGAATAGGTTAAAAAAGGAGGAAAACAAACATGGCTCAACAACGTGGTGGTCGTCGCGGAGGACGTAGACGTAAAAAAGTATGTCATTTCTGCGCAAATCATATTGATCATGTAGATTACAAAGATGTAGATCTATTAAAACGCTATGTATCTGAGAAAGGTAAAATCTTACCTCGTCGTGTAACAGGTACATGTGCTAAACACCAAAGAACTTTAACAGTTTCAATTAAACGTGCTCGTATTATTGCTTTAATGCCTTTTACGATTGCTGAATAATTAAAACTTTAAGCAGCTAGGAGAAATCCTAGCTGCTTTTTTGTATCCTAAATAGTAACGACAGTTAGAAATGTTAGCTGCTATCTGATGTGTCCGTTGCATAGCTTAAATGATTTTTTATGCAAGCGGGAGATAGATATCCACATGTGGAAAAAGATAAAAGAAGAGCGTCAGCTTAAGGATATGATATGTTAGAGGGAAAGTTATCCACATGTTTATAAAGAGAGTTGTGGATATTTATTTAAATAACAGAAAACGCTTCCTAATAATGTTTCACGTGAAACAATATTAGTTGTAAAAAGCTAGTAATGTTCCACGTGAAACATTTTGTTACTCTTTTGGAATGTGGCTATTAAAGAAGCATTGTGGTAAAATTATAAAAGACAATCTAATAATTTGAGAAAAGGAGCAACAATGAAAATAAGGGAAAAAGTAGAAAAACTTCCTCCATTCATACGTTCAAATCGAATTAAAGTGCCAGCGTATATTTTATTAATTTCATTGATTCTTTTTATCGTATTAGCTTTTATAACGAGTTGGAAAATCGGTTTAGTTTTACTATTTGTCATTTTTATCGTAGGAGGACTCTTCTATTACTCAACTGACTATTTAATAGATGAAACAAACAAGTATATATCTGACTTATCCTATCGTATTAAAAAGGGTGAGCAAGAGGCTCTTATTCAAATGCCAATTGGTATTTTGTTATATAATGAGGCACAAGAAATTCAATGGACTAACCCTTATCTCTTAAAGTATTTTAAAACCAAAGATATATTGGGAAGAAAAATTGAAGATGTTGATTCTGAGCTGTACGAATGGATTGAGAAGTTTAAGAATAATGAAATGACTAAAGTTAAATGGGGAGACCGCTATTTCGAAATGGTTATACAGGAAGATATAGGCGTTCTTTATTTAATGGATATTACGGACTATGCAAAGATTGAAGAAAAGTATCAAGATGAACGTCTAGTGTTTGGAAATGTCATCATAGATAATTATGATGAAGCAGTTCAGTCAATGAATGACCGGAAACGTTCAAATGTAAATAATTATATTACTAACCAGTTAACAAATTGGGCTAACATAAATAATGTTTATTTAAAGCGCGTTGATGATGACCGCTTTATTGGCCTGATGAATAAAAAAACACTGCAAAAATTAGAACAAAACAAATTTGAGATTGTTGATCAAATTAGAGAACGAACGTATAAGCAAAACTTCCCACTGACACTAAGTATGGGATTCTCCTATAGTACGGGAGAAGTTTTGATGAGATGGAAAGACATTGCTCAATTAGCCCAAGCTAATGTTGATTTAGCTTTAGCACGGGGTGGCGATCAAGTTGTCGTAAGAGCTGAAAATGATGAAGCTAGATTTTATGGTGGGAAAACTAATCCAATGGAAAAACGGACCCGTATTCGTGCGAGAATGATTAGTCATGCGTTGGAAGAATTGATCGTCAACGCTGATCAAGTTTTTGTAATGGGGCATAATTATCCTGATATGGACGTTATCGGCTCTTGCTTAGGAATCAGACGAATTGTTCAAATGAATAATAAAGAAGCTTGGATTGTTCTGAAGTCTGAACAGCTTTCGAAAGATGTTAGACGAATGATGGCTGTTATTGATAAGGATTCTAATATTTCTAAGTCTATTATTGGTCCAGAAAAAGCAGCCGAAATGATTACAGAAAACTCACTCATTACACTTGTTGATGTTCACAAACCATCTATGATACCAGCACCAGAATTGATGGACGTTTCATCTAATGTTGTGATTATTGATCATCACAGAAGAGGGCAAGAATTCCCTGATAATCCTGTTTTGGTTTATATTGAGCCTTATGCATCATCTGCTTCTGAATTAATAACAGAATTATTTGAATACCAATCAAATGATATTGATACGATTAACAAAATTGAAGCGACCGCCATGTTAGCAGGTATTATAGTAGATACACGAAACTTTAGCTTGAGAACAGGTTCTCGTACATTCGATGCAGCAAGTTACTTGCAATCAAATGGCGCTGATACCGTGTTAATTCAGGAAGCCTTAAAAGAGGACTTGGATACTTATTTAGAAAGAAGTCATTTACTTGAAACGATGGAGTTTGTTGTTCCAGGAATGGCAGTTGTGAATGGTGCAGATGATAGAGTATACGATACTGTTCTAGCTGCGCAAACTGCTGATACTATGCTTTCAATGGAAGACGTAGAGGCATCCTTTGTTATTACTAAACGTACGGATGGTCGTGTCGGAATTAGCGCAAGAAGTTTGAGTAAAGTCAATGTCCAAAGAATTATGGAAAAACTTGGTGGTGGCGGACATCTATCGAATGCTGCTACTCAAATAGAGAATGTATCAGTATCAGAGGCAAAAAAACGATTAGAAGATGTTTTAAAAGATGAAGAAGAGAAAGGAGAAACACGATGAGAGTTATTTTTCTTAAAGATGTAAAAGGTAAAGGTAAGAAAGGTGAAATTAAAAACGTAGCAGATGGTTACGCAAATAATTTCCTTCTTAAAAATGGTTTGGCTGAGGAAGCAACCACTTCAAGTGTTTCTGCTTTAAAAGGCCAACAAAAAGCAGAAGATAAAAAAGCAGCCGAAGAACTGCAAGTGGCACAAGATTTAAAAGCGTTATTGGAAAAAGAAGAAACAGCAATTACCATTCCAGCAAAAGCAGGAGAAGACAATCGCTTGTTCGGATCAATTACAAGTAAACAAGTTGCAGAACATTTAAACAAACAACATAAAGTGAAGCTAGATAAACGTAAAATCAATTTACCAAATCCAATTCGTTCATTAGGATATACACGAATGGAAGTCCGTCTTCACCCAGAAGTAACAGCTACTTTAACCGTTCATATTGTAGCAGAATAATGAATAGGCGAGCGATATTTCATGTGGAATATTGCTCGTCTTTCTTTTTTAAAAATAGGAACGTATGTTCAGCTCAGGCAATTGTTTTCTCAGGTTTTTTAGAGTACAATAAGAAGGCAAAGCGATATGTCGCTATTGAATAATGAGTAGAAGGATGAAGATATATATGGAAGAAGCTTTCCAAAATCGAATACCTCCCCATAGTGCAGAAGCAGAGCAATCTGTATTAGGTTCTATTTTTCTTGATCCTGAATCAGTTGTAACTGTACTAGAATACTTAGTAGCTGTCGATTTTTACAAAAAAAGTCATCAGCTTATTTTTGATGTTATTGTCCAATTATATAATCGTAACGAACCGATTGATGTTGTAACCGTAACTAATGAATTACAGAGCAAAGATCAATTAGAGAATATTGGTGGTCTGGCTTATTTAGCTGAAATCGCAACTATCGTTCCGACTGCAGCCAATGTGGAGTATTATGCTAAGATTGTTGAAGAAAAAGCAATCTTGAGAAATCTAATTCATTCAGCGACCGATATTGTTAAAAGTGGTTACGAAGAAGCTGATCAAGTAGCGGTTATTTTAGATAGTGCGGAGCAGACTATTTTACAAATCTCAGAACGCCGAAATCGCTCAGGTTTTATTCGTATCTCAGATGTGGTTAATACATCCCTACAGAACATTGAATTATTATCTCAGCAGTCAGGCGATGTAACGGGTATTCCAACAGGATATATCGCTTTAGATAAAATGACAGCTGGGTTACAAAAAGAAGAATTAATCATTTTAGCAGCCCGCCCCGCAGTTGGTAAAACGGCATTCGCCTTAAATATTGCTCAAAATGTGGCAACTAAAGCGGATCAAGTTGTTGCCATCTTTAGTTTAGAGATGGGGGCTGAATCACTCGTTAACCGGATGTTATGTGCGGAAGGAAATATTGATGCTGGCCACTTAAGAACAGGTCAGATGAGTGAAGAAGAATGGTCTAATTTAATTATGGCTATGGCGACATTAGGGCAATCTAAGATATTCATTGATGATACACCTGGTATTCGTATAGCAGAAATTCGTGCAAAGAGCCGCCGATTGATGCAAGAACAAGGTGGACTAGGATTAATTGTTATCGACTACTTGCAGCTAATTGAAGGAAATAATAAAGAGAGCCGTCAGCAAGAGGTGTCTGATATTTCCCGTCAGTTAAAGAAACTCGCTAAAGAATTAAAAGTACCTGTTATTGCCTTATCACAATTATCACGTGGTGTTGAACAACGACAAGATAAACGACCTGTACTAAGTGATATTCGTGAATCTGGATCAATCGAACAAGATGCTGACATCGTAGCCTTTCTTTATCGTGAAGATTACTATGAACGTGAAGGTGGAGAAGACTCTGCTGCTGAACCAGAATTCGAAAATAATATCGTAGAAGTTATTATAGAAAAAAACCGTAGTGGATCACGAGGAACGGTTAAACTCTTATTCAAAAAAGAATTTAATAAATTCTCTTCAGTCTCCTATATTCCAGAACAAGAATAGTTATGAAAACACGTCCTTCGTAGTAGTATAGAAAGGACGTGTTTTTATCTATTTAATGACAGAAAAAAAGAAAAAAGGTTGTCATAAATTCTTGCATTTTAATCCAAAGAGGAGTAAAATTTATTTTGTTAGTCATTGGGTTATTAGCTCAGTTGGTAGAGCAGCTGACTCTTAATCAGCGGGTCGAGGGTTCGAGCCCCCCATAACCCATACGAAAAAACGATCAATCGATGGTAAGAAAAGATAAATTCTTTTCTTACCATCGTTTTTTTATTAAAAAGGTATATACTTAGTTGAGAACTTTCTATTAAAGACTTATAATCATTTGGAAGGGTTTTAAATAACAAATTATAAGAAGAATAGGTGACTAATCATGCTAGTAGGAGCAATTGAAGCAGGCGGAACAAAATTTGTATGTGCAATTGGAAATGAAAGCAATGAAATTATTGAGCGCGTTTCTTTCCCAACAACGACACCGGAAGAAACATTAGCACACGTTTTTGAATTTTTTGATCAATATAAATTAGCAAGTATCGGAATTGGCTCATTTGGACCGATTGATATTAACGAAAAATCGGAAACTTATGGCTATGTTTTATCAACACCAAAATTGGCATGGAAAGATTTCGACTTCTTAGGAGCTATGAAAGAACGTTATGATATTCCAATGGGATGGACAACGGATGTTAATGCTGCCGCACTAGGTGAATCAGAAAAAGGGGCAGCAGCCGGATTAGATAATGTGATGTATATTACCATTGGAACAGGAGTAGGAGCTGGAGCTATTGTAAATGGTCAATTATTAGAAGGAATTGGTCATCCTGAAATGGGACACTTATTAGTAAAACCACATCAAGATGATCATTATGACGGCTTTTGCCCATACCATGGAAACTGTTTAGAAGGAATGGCAGCAGGTCCTTCTATTAATGGGCGTCTAGATATGGCAGGTAAAGATGTTGATCCAGACCACCAAGTTTGGGATTTCATGGCTAACTACATAGGACAAGCTTTAGTAGCCTATACTGTTATTCTTCGTCCAGAACGTATTATTTTAGGCGGAGGCGTTATGCACGCACCTAAGATGCTAGATAAGGTAAAGGAAGCATTCGATGCCTTACTAGGGAATTATGTTGATGTACCTGAACTTGATTCATATTTAGTGAAACCAGGTTTAGGAGATAATGCAGGAATTACAGGGGCTATCCTCTTAGCTAATCAAGTAAAATAAAAGAATCGAGAGCGCGTCTCTCGATTCTTTTTCTTCTATATATTAACTATTTTTTGGTCCAGGGTTAGAAGCAATGACTTCCAAGTTACCACTAATGTCCCAAGAGGTTACTGTAGCTGGTAAAATAAAGTGATCACCTTTAGCAAGTGGATAAGAGATGTCATTGACAATAACTTGTCCGTTTCCTTCTATAACACTGACTAAAGTATAAGGTGCATGTTTATCAAAATGAATACTAGATTGAATATTCCATTTATAAACAGAGAAGTAGTCACTTTCAATAAGAGTAACAATCTCATTGTCATCTAGTTTTTTAGTCTGAATAAACAAATCAGGATTTTGATGAGGAATCATAGAAACATCAATTGATTGCTGAATATGTAATTCACGACCATTACCATTATCATCAAGACGATCATAGTCATAGACACGATAAGTTGTATTACTACTCTGTTGTGTCTCTAAAATCATAATTCCCGCTCCAATAGCATGAATGGTGCCGCTTGGAACAAAGAAGAAATCACCTTTTTTAACTTTAACGCGAGTCAATAAGTCATCCCATTGACCAGCTTCAATCATCTCAGCAAAAGCTTCCTTTGTTTGAGCAGAGTGTCCATAAACAATTTCAGAACCTTCATCCGCATCAATGATATACCAGCATTCTGTCTTACCTAGGTCATTCTCATGCTTTAATCCGTACTCATCATCAGGGTGAACTTGAACGGACAAGTCTTCAGTAGCATCAATAATTTTAGTTAATAGAGGAAACACAGGTGACGAGGGATTACCAAATAGCTCAGGATGTGATTCATATAATTCATTTAAAGGCACACCAGCGTGGCTACCTGACGAAATAGTGCCAACGCCATCTAAATGGGCACTAATTGCCCAGCACTCACCAGTATGCTCACTTGGGATTTCATAGCCATAGATATCACGTAGCTTTGTTCCACCCCAGATTTTTTCTTGAAGCTTAGGGTTCATAAATAATGGTTCTTGCATGTTCATCCTCCTTAAGTTATAAACGGGATATAGTTTACATATCTATTATAAACAAAAGGTATAGATTTAAAAGAAGAATATAATAGAACTAAACGCGGTGTCGGTAAATTTAGTCGATATTAATACACCAGAATATGTTGACCTTTTGTAAATCAGATGTTATTATAACGAAGTCGCTTGTTTAAGGAGCGCAAATACATCTTTTCAAAACATCTGAAAAAGTAAAAAAACTTTTGACAAAAGGTTGTTAAGATGATAAGATATAAAAGTTGTTTCTCAAAAAACAGCTGAAAAAACTTTTTTAAAAGTTTTAAAAAACTGTTGACACTTAATCAACAGCGTGGTAATATGTAGAAGTTGTCACGACACGAACTTAACGTAACACGTGATAACGGATTTGACCTTTGAAAACTGAACAAAGAATGAACGAACCAAACGTGCAGGGTAATTCTTATTTATAAGGATTACACAACGAATCGCGATAATAATCGCAAAAACATTAAGTCAGCAAAAAAGAGCTATTCAGCTTTTCATGTCGGGTTTCTGTACAAGAGCCCACATTTAACATGAGAGTTTGATCCTGGCTCAGGACGAACGCTGGCGGCGTGCCTAATACATGCAAGTCGTACGAATTGATTAAGGAGCTTGCTCCTTATGACGTTAGTGGCGAACGGGTGAGTAACACGTGGGTAACCTACCTTCAAGAGGGGGATAACATCCGGAAACGGGTGCTAATACCGCATAGTTTCAGCTTCCACATGGAAGCTGAAGGAAAGACGGCCTTTGTGCTGTCACTTGGAGATGGACCCGCGGCGCATTAGTTAGTTGGTAGGGTAACGGCCTACCAAGACGATGATGCGTAGCCGACCTGAGAGGGTGATCGGCCACATTGGGACTGAGACACGGCCCAAACTCCTACGGGAGGCAGCAGTAGGGAATCTTCCGCAATGGACGAAAGTCTGACGGAGCAACGCCGCGTGAGTGAAGAAGGTTTTCGGATCGTAAAACTCTGTTGTTGGAGAAGAACAAGTAGGAGAGTAACTGCTCTTACCTTGACGGTACCCAACCAGAAAGCCACGGCTAACTACGTGCCAGCAGCCGCGGTAATACGTAGGTGGCAAGCGTTGTCCGGATTTATTGGGCGTAAAGCGAGCGCAGGCGGTTCCTTAAGTCTGATGTGAAAGCCCACGGCTCAACCGTGGAAGGTCATTGGAAACTGGGGAACTTGAATGCAGAAGAGGAGAGTGGAATTCCATGTGTAGCGGTGAAATGCGTAGATATATGGAGGAACACCAGTGGCGAAGGCGACTCTCTGGTCTGTAATTGACGCTGAGGCTCGAAAGCGTGGGGAGCAAACAGGATTAGATACCCTGGTAGTCCACGCCGTAAACGATGAGTGCTAAGTGTTGGAGGGTTTCCACCCTTCAGTGCTGCAGTTAACGCATTAAGCACTCCGCCTGGGGAGTACGGCCGCAAGGCTGAAACTCAAAGGAATTGACGGGGACCCGCACAAGCGGTGGAGCATGTGGTTTAATTCGAAGCAACGCGAAGAACCTTACCAGGTCTTGACATCCCTTGACACTCCTAGAGATAGGACGTTCCCTTCGGGGACAAGGTGACAGGTGGTGCATGGTTGTCGTCAGCTCGTGTCGTGAGATGTTGGGTTAAGTCCCGCAACGAGCGCAACCCCTATTGTTAGTTGCCAGCATTCAGTTGGGCACTCTAATAAGACTGCCGGTGACAAACCGGAGGAAGGTGGGGATGACGTCAAATCATCATGCCCCTTATGACCTGGGCTACACACGTGCTACAATGGATGGTACAACGAGCAGCAAACCCGCGAGGGCAAGCGAATCTCTTAAAGCCATTCTCAGTTCGGATTGCAGGCTGCAACTCGCCTGCATGAAGCCGGAATCGCTAGTAATCGCGGATCAGAACGCCGCGGTGAATACGTTCCCGGGTCTTGTACACACCGCCCGTCACACCACGAGAGTTTGTAACACCCGAAGTCGGTGGGGTAACCCTTATGGGAGCCAGCCGCCTAAGGTGGGATAGATGATTGGGGTGAAGTCGTAACAAGGTAGCCGTATCGGAAGGTGCGGCTGGATCACCTCCTTTCTAAGGAAATTATATGGAACCTGCCGATGTTCACATTCTTGTTCAGTTTTGAGAGGTTAACTCTCAAACCAATTGTTCCTTGAAAACTGAATAGTATAACATGAAATATAAAGTAAGAAACCAAAACATTTTACCGCGTTACACGTTGAACAGTTTTTTAACGAAAACAGTTTGATAGTAAAGGCCAGCAATGGCTGAAACTTGACCATAGGTTAAGTGAATAAGGGCGCACGGTGGATGCCTAGGCACTAGGAGCCGATGAAGGACGGGACTAACTCCGATATGCTCCGGGGAGCTGTAAGTAAGCTATGATCCGGAGATTTCCGAATGGGGAAACCCAATATCTTTGATAGGATATTACAAACACGTGAATACATAGCGTGTTTGAGGTACACGCAGGGAACTGAAACATCTCATTACCTGCAGGAAGAGAAAGAAAATTCGATTCCCTGAGTAGCGGCGAGCGAAACGGGAAAAGCCCAAACCAAAGAGCTTGCTCTTTGGGGTTGTAGGACTGGGACGTGAGACTGTAATGGATAGCAGAAGCTGGCTGGAAAGCCACGCGAAACAGGGTAAAAGCCCCGTATGCGAAATCTAAAGCAGCTCTACCAGTATCCTGAGTACGGCGGAACACGAGAAATTCCGTCGGAATCCGGGAGGACCATCTCCCAAGGCTAAATACTCCCTAGTGACCGATAGTGAACCAGTACCGTGAGGGAAAGGTGAAAAGCACCCCGGAAGGGGAGTGAAATAGTACCTGAAACCGTGTGCTTACAAGTAGTCAGAGCCCGTTAATGGGTGATGGCGTACCTTTTGTAGAATGGACCGGCGAGTTACGATCCCATGCGAGGTTAAGTTGAAAAGACGGAGCCGCAGCGAAAGCGAGTCTGAATAGGGCGAATGAGTATGTGGTCGTAGACCCGAAACCAGGTGACCTACCCATGTCCAGGTTGAAGGTGCGGTAATACGCACTGGAGGACCGAACCCACGCACGTTGAAAAGTGCGGGGATGAGGTGTGGGTAGCGGAGAAATTCCAATCGAACCTGGAGATAGCTGGTTCTCTCCGAAATAGCTTTAGGGCTAGCCTCGGATAAACGAATCGTGGAGGTAGAGCACTGTTTGGACTAGGGGCCCTTCTCGGGTTACCGAATTCAGATAAACTCCGAATGCCATGGATTCAAGTCCGGGAGTCAGACTGCGAGTGATAAGATCCGTAGTCGAAAGGGAAACAACCCAGCCCACCAGCTAAGGTCCCAAAGTATCTGTTAAGTGGAAAAGGATGTGGGGTTGCACAGACAACTAGGATGTTGGCTCAGAAGCAGCCATCATTCAAAGAGTGCGTAATAGCTCACTAGTCGAGTGACCCTGCGCCGAAAATTTACCGGGGCTAAACAGATCACCGAAGCTGTGGATTCAACCAATAGGTTGAGTGGTAGGAGAGCGTTCTAAGGGCATTGAAGCTAGACCGTGAGGACTGGTGGAGCGCTTAGAAGTGAGAATGCCGGTATGAGTAGCGAAAGACGGGTGAGAATCCCGTCCACCGTATGACTAAGGTTTCCTGGGGAAGGCTCGTCCTCCCAGGGTTAGTCGGGACCTAAGCCGAGGCCGATAGGCGTAGGCGATGGACAACAGGTTGATATTCCTGTACCAGTTGTTTTTGTTTGAACGATGGAGGGACGCAGGAGGCTAAGGAAATGCGTGCGATTGGAAGAGCACGTCCAAGCAACAAGTCTTGTGGAGAGTCAAATGCTTTCTACTATACGGACAAGTTGTGATGGGGAGGGAAATTTAAGTACCGAAGTTCCTGATGTCACACTGCCAAGAAAAGCTTCTAGTTAGAAACCAACTGCCCGTACCGCAAACCGACACAGGTAGTCGAGGAGAGCATCCTAAGGTGAGCGAGCGAACTCTCGTTAAGGAACTCGGCAAAATGACCCCGTAACTTCGGGAGAAGGGGTGCTGACCGCAAGGTCAGCCGCAGTGAATAGGCCCAAGCGACTGTTTATCAAAAACACAGGTCTCTGCAAAATCGAAAGATGACGTATAGGGGCTGACGCCTGCCCGGTGCTGGAAGGTTAAGAGGAGAGGTTAGCTTCGGCGAAGCTTTGAATTGAAGCCCCAGTAAACGGCGGCCGTAACTATAACGGTCCTAAGGTAGCGAAATTCCTTGTCAGGTAAGTTCTGACCCGCACGAAAGGCGTAACGATTTGGGCACTGTCTCAACGAGAGACTCGGTGAAATTATAGTACCAGTGAAGATGCTGGTTACCCGCGACAGGACGGAAAGACCCCATGGAGCTTTACTGCAGGTTGATATTGATTGTTTCTGCTACATGTACAGGATAGGTAGGAGCCATTGAAGTCGGGACGCTAGTCTCGATGGAGGCGCCATTGGGATACTACCCTTGTAGCAGGACCACTCTAACCCGCCACCCTTATCGGGTGGGGAGACAGTGTCAGTCGGGCAGTTTGACTGGGGCGGTCGCCTCCTAAAATGTAACGGAGGCGCCCAAAGGTTCCCTCAGAATGGTTGGAAATCATTCGTAGAGTGCAAAGGCAGAAGGGAGCTTGACTGCGAGACCTACAAGTCGAGCAGGGACGAAAGTCGGGCTTAGTGATCCGGTGGTTCCGCATGGAAGGGCCATCGCTCAACGGATAAAAGCTACCCTGGGGATAACAGGCTTATCTCCCCCAAGAGTTCACATCGACGGGGAGGTTTGGCACCTCGATGTCGGCTCGTCGCATCCTGGGGCTGTAGTCGGTCCCAAGGGTTGGGCTGTTCGCCCATTAAAGCGGCACGCGAGCTGGGTTCAGAACGTCGTGAGACAGTTCGGTCCCTATCCGTCGCGGGCGTTGGAAATTTGAGAGGAGCTGTCCTTAGTACGAGAGGACCGGGATGGACACACCGCTGGTGTACCAGTTGTTCTGCCAAGGGCATTGCTGGGTAGCTATGTGTGGACGGGATAAACGCTGAAAGCATCTAAGCGTGAAGCCCCCTCAAGATGAGATTTCCCATCATTTTAAATGAGTAAGACCCCTGAGAGACGATCAGGTAGATAGGCTAGAAGTGGAAGTGCAGCGATGTATGGAGCGGACTAGTACTAATCGGTCGAGGACTTAACCAATAATAAAACGGTAATCAAGTAAAATGGGTTTCAAACCAAAGGTTTCATGTTAACTATTCAGTTTTGAGGGAACAACCTCAAAAGAACACTGTGGGCATAGCCCAAGTGTATCATGTCTGTAAACTGCTAAAGCAGCAACAGCCATGACAATATGTGCGGTGGCGATGGCAAGAAGGTCACACCTGTTCCCATCCCGAACACAGAAGTTAAGCTTCTTAGCGCCGATTGTAGTGAAGGGTTTCCCTTTGTGAGAGTAGGACGCTGCCGCGCATATATTTTCTTTTAAAAATAAGTTTTCAAAAGAAAATAACTTGCAGATTAGCAAAAAATATTGTATTATGTTCAAGAACTGTTCTTTACATAATATTTACATTTTCGGAGGTTTAGCTCAGCTGGGAGAGCGTCTGCCTTACAAGCAGGATGTCAGCGGTTCGATCCCGTTAACCTCCATAGTCATAGTAATATGACAAAGTGAGTAATACTCACAATTCAACTCTTTAGTTGAGTCATTAGCTCAGTTGGTAGAGCATCTGACTTTTAATCAGAGGGTCGCAGGTTCGAGCCCTGCATGACTCATTTCTTTTTATCAATTGCATAAAAAGATGCGCGGGTGTGGCGGAATTGGCAGACGCACTAGATTTAGGATCTAGCGCCGCAAGGCGTGGGGGTTCAAGTCCCTTCACCCGCATTTTAAAAATTTGCCGGCTTAGCTCAGTTGGTAGAGCATCTGATTTGTAATCAGAGGGTCGAGGGTTCAAGTCCTTTAGCCGGCATCTTTTTGCGGAAGTAGTTCAGTGGTAGAACACCACCTTGCCAAGGTGGGGGTCGCGGGTTCGAACCCCGTCTTCCGCTTTAAGGATCATATCCTTAAAGTTTTATAATATTGTAATGCCGGGGTGGCGGAATTGGCAGACGCACAGGACTTAAAATCCTGCGGTGAGTTCTCACCGTATCGGTTCGACCCCGATCCTCGGCATTTTTAATATGCACCCATAGCTCAATTGGATAGAGTACCTGACTACGAATCAGGCGGTTGCAGGTTCGACTCCTGCTGGGTGCATTTAAATTACGGGAAGTAGCTCAGCTTGGTAGAGCACTTGGTTTGGGACCAAGGGGTCGCAGGTTCGAATCCTGTCTTCCCGATTTAATATTTTTTGGCGGTGTAGCTCAGCTGGCTAGAGCGTCCGGTTCATACCCGGGAGGTCGGGGGTTCGATCCCCTCCGCCGCTATTTTTAAAAATGGACGTTCAAAAAAGGTCACATTAAGAGCCTGGACCTTTAGCTCAGTTGGTTAGAGCAGACGGCTCATAACCGTCCGGTCGCAGGTTCGAGTCCTGCAAGGTCCATTGCAGCAAACTTACTTGCAGCATAAGCTATCTTTGATTGGGGAAGTACTCAAGTGGCTGAAGAGGCGCCCCTGCTAAGGGTGTAGGTCGGATCATACCGGCGCGAGGGTTCAAATCCCTCCTTCTCCGTTTTAAACAAAGGCCCGTTGGTCAAGCGGTTAAGACACCGC
Source organism: Jeotgalibaca arthritidis (assembly GCF_011100465.1). Taxonomy (NCBI): domain Bacteria; kingdom Bacillati; phylum Bacillota; class Bacilli; order Lactobacillales; family Carnobacteriaceae; genus Jeotgalibaca; species Jeotgalibaca arthritidis. Next base: position 1,030,977 of record NZ_CP049740.1, on the reverse strand, counting down.
CCTTTCACGGCGGTAACACGGGTTCGAATCCCGTACGGGTCATTATCATATTTTTATGGTAAATTGAATATCATTAACATCTCGGAGGATTACCCAAGTCCGGCTGAAGGGAACGGTCTTGAAAACCGTCAGGCGTGTAAAAGCGTGCAAGGGTTCGAATCCCTTATCCTCCTTTATAACTTTTTTAAAAGTTATCTATTAATATTATCGCGGGGTGGAGCAGTTGGCAGCTCGTCGGGCTCATAACCCGAAGGTCGCAGGTTCAAGTCCTGCCCCCGCAATTTTTTTAAAATGGTTCCGTGGTGTAGGGGTTAACATGCCTGCCTGTCACGCAGGAGATCGCGGGTTCAAATCCCGTCGGAACCGCCACGCGGGTGTAGTTTAGTGGTAAAACCACAGCCTTCCAAGCTGTTGTCGGGAGTTCGATTCTCCTCACCCGCTTTTTTATTTTATGGGCCTATAGCTCAGCTGGTTAGAGCGCACGCCTGATAAGCGTGAGGTCGATGGTTCGAGTCCATTTAGGCCCATTTTTACTTTTAACTGGCCCGTTGGTCAAGCGGTTAAGACACCGCCCTTTCACGGCGGTAACACGGGTTCGAATCCCGTACGGGTCATATCGTCATTTAATTGATGATTTATAAGCTGTATGTTTTATATCATGGAGGTTTAGCTCAGCTGGGAGAGCGTCTGCCTTACAAGCAGGATGTCAGCGGTTCGATCCCGTTAACCTCCATTGGTTCCGTGGTGTAGGGGTTAACATGCCTGCCTGTCACGCAGGAGATCGCGGGTTCAAATCCCGTCGGAACCGTTAATACAGTTGTATTAATTAAATAAAGTATTACTTCTTAATGGCTTGGTAGCTCAGTTGGTAGAGCACTTGATTGAAGCTCAAGGTGTCGGCGGTTCGATTCCGTCCCAAGCCACCATGGAGGGGTAGCGAAGTGGCTAAACGCGGCGGACTGTAAATCCGCTCCTTCGGGTTCGGCAGTTCGAATCTGCCCCCCTCCATTTTTTTTTAAGTCCTTAGGGGTATAGTTTAAAGGTAGAACAACGGTCTCCAAAACCGTTGGTGTGGGTTCAATTCCTGCTACCCCTGTTTTGGATTATGGCGATTGTGGCGAAGTGGTTAACGCACCGGCTTGTGGCGCCGGCATTCGTGGGTTCGATTCCCATCAGTCGCCCTTTTATTAATGGGGTATAGCCAAGCGGTAAGGCAACGGACTTTGACTCCGTCACTCGTTGGTTCGAATCCAGCTACCCCAGTTTTTCGGCGGTATAGCCAAGTGGTAAGGCAGAGGTCTGCAAAACCTTCATCACCGGTTCAAATCCGGTTACCGCCTTTCCCAAAAGGGATGAAAACTTGCATAATAAATTGCCGGCGTGGCGGAATAGGCAGACGCGCTGGACTCAAAATCCAGTGCCCGCGAGGGCGTGCCGGTTCGACCCCGGCCGCCGGTATACGTTGAAGCTCAGCTGATAGCTGAGCTTTTTTTGTAGACTAGGGGATTATAAGTTCAGCCATCAATGTCTAGCTCCCAAGTCCTGACCTAGTGAAAAAAAGATAAATTTGCCCCATTGCGCGCTTCGCTGCTCGCTAACGCATATCATTCGACTAACCCGCTGAAGCGTGAAGTCTCCTGACAATTCAGGGTCAAATGTCCTATTTTTTCATAGGCCAAGGCGGACTTGTCCGCTTTTCTTATTTAAAATGACTATTGACATTTTTTGTTATTATCACTATAATTTCATCATTATCTCATTTAAAATTCATTTAAACGAAGAAGAGAAGAGTAGCTTATCATAATCAGTTATTAGAGACCTCTGCATGGTGAAAAAGAGGACTGATGAAGTGAGTGAAGATGAACTCTGAGTTTCTGAAAGGTTAACGCTTTTTAGACGGTAGCAACCGTTATATTGCCAAGCTTCATAGGAGCTTTAGAGGTGTTGGGTTTTCTAACTAACATAAATTAGGGTGGTAACACGGAATCAATCCGTCCCTTTGTCTTACGATTAGTAGGACAAAGGGACGGATTTTTTATTTTCTAAAAATAGGAGGTCGGATGAATGACAATCAACAGTTTCATTGAACGGTATCAAAAAGAAAGACGTCATACCCAGTCATTAAAATGGGATGCATTGGATAAACGGTTTGGTAATGCGGAGTTACTACCACTTTGGGTAGCTGATATGGAATTTCAGGCGCCTGAAGTAGTCGTTCAGGAATTGTTTGAACGGGTGAGTCATGGTGTTTTTGGTTATTCTTTACCTCATAAAGCCTATTTTTTAGCTTTTTCAAATTGGCAAAAAAAAAGGCATAATATCAATTTAAAAGAAGAATGGTTACGTTATTCAAATGGGGTTGTTCAATCACTCTATCATTTGATCCAGTGTTTTTCTAATGAAGGTGAAGGTGTGTTAATCCAGCCGCCTGTTTATTACCCCTTTTTTAATGCTGTAAAAGATACTAATCGGAAATTGGTATTATCACCTTTGATAAATGATAACGGGGCTTACAGCGTCGATTTAACTGCTTTAGAAGAAGTACTAAAGAAGGAACAACCGAAATTATTTATATTGTGTTCGCCTCATAATCCTGTTGGTCGTATTTGGAAGGAATCCGAGCTTGAAGGCATGTTGGCTTTGTGCGAGCGTTACGATGTTATTGTGATTGCAGATGAAATTCACCAAGACTTTGAATTTTCTGCTCATCCTTTTAAATCGGTATTGTCTATTGAGGAGGAGCGATTTCACAATCGTTTAATTGTTTGTAACGCGCCGTCTAAAAGTTTTAATTTAGCATCCTTGCTTCACTCTCATATCATTATTCCAGATCAAGAACTAAGAGAACAATTTGATCAAAAAATGATTCGTTATCAGCAAACTGAGGTTAACTTATTAGGTCAAGTGGCAGGAGAAGCTGCTTATCGCGGTGGTGAGGAGTGGTTTGATTCATTGCTAACGGTCATTCGGTCGAACGATTTGTTAGTCCGAGAAGCATTAGCTGAGTTTCCACAACTTATTGTATCTGATTTAGAAGGAACGTACTTACTTTGGATTGATTTACGAGCCATTATTCCTAAAGATAAAGTTAAAGATATTGTTCAAGAAAAAGCAAAGCTAGCAGTTGATTATGGCGAATGGTTCTCTGAAGACTATTTAGGCTTTATACGTCTTAATCTAGCTACAACACCAGATAGAATCACACTTGCATTAGAACAGCTTACAAACGCTATTAGGACCTTTAAGGAGGAAAATAAATGAGTCACTTTAATACTTTTCTAGCCCAACTAGGCAACCATTCGGATCCTGCAACAGGAGCAATCAGCCCGCCTATTCATTTGTCTTCAACCTTTGCCCATCCTGGCTTAGGACAAAGTACAGGTTATGACTATAGCCGTACTTGCAATCCAACACGGGATATTTTAGAAGAAGGACTGGCGACTTTAGAAGGTGGTAGTGCTGCTGTTGCGACAAGTTCAGGTATGAGTGCGATCCAACTTGTTTTTCAGTTATTTGATGTAGGGAGTCATTTTTTAGTGTCGCGAGACTTATATGGGGGCAGCTTCCGCTACTTTAATGAATTAGAAGCTAAAGGTATAGCGAGCTTCTCTTATTTTGCAACGGAAGAAGAATTTACTCAGCAGTTAAACCAGCAAACCACTGCCGTATTCGTAGAGTCACCCACTAATCCACTTATGCAAGAAATTGACCTAGTTTCACTCAGCGAACAAGCGAAGGCATTAGGTGCTCGTGTAATCGTTGATAATACCTTCTTAACGCCATTGCGGCAACGGCCATTAGAGCTAGGTGCAGATATTGTTGTTCATTCTGGAACCAAGTATCTAACAGGTCATAACGATATTTTAGCAGGCGTTGTTGTGACTAGTGATTCGCAAATAGGTGAAAAGTTGAAATGGTTAGCGAATACAACTGGTCCAACTTTATCGGCGTTTGATTGTTGGCTCTTTATTAGAAGTTTAAAAACGTTGCCGCTTCGTTTAGATAAACAAGAAAAGAATGCTAAGGCAATTGTATCGGCTTTGAAAACTTTCTCTCAAGTGAAAGAGGTTCTTTATCCAGGAAAAGGTGCGATGATTAGTGTTCGTCTTCATGATGCTGAACAAGTTCCATCAATTCTAGCAGGTGTAAAACTATTTACCTTTGCTGAGAGTTTGGGTGGGGTAGAAAGTTTAATTACCTATCCGACTAGCCAAACACATGCGGATGTTCCAAAAGACTTAAGAGAATCGTATGGGTTAACGCCAGATTTAGTCCGACTATCAGTTGGTATTGAAGATGAGAATGATTTGATCGCGGATTTAAAGGCTGTATTAGATTAGAGGAGAAGTAAGTGGGCGTCCACTTACTTCTTTTTGTTCGCCTATTTTATAAATTAGCGGTATTGTTAGCATAAAGAAGTAAGGAGTACTTTTATGAGAAAACTGATAATGGTCGTAGCACTAGGTCTATTGGCGTCTTGTAGTCATGCAGATTCGAATGATAGCAGTAGCGAAAGCAGCCAACACTATTCATCGCAAGAAATGATAGAAAGCAGTGAGCCAACGGAGGTTGATGTAGCAGAAGCCATCCTTCAGGAGATGACATTAGAAGAAAAAGTTGGTCAGATGTTTTTAGTTCGTTTGCCTGATGAAGGCATGCTCGAGTTGGTTGAATCTAACAGTATTGGAGGCTAAATTTGGTTTGCAAAAGATTTTTCAGAGAAAACACCCGAACAAGTCCAAGATGACATTAATCGTCTTCAACAAATGAGTGAGATTCCTCTTTTTCAAGCGGTTGATGAGGAAGGTGGTAGTGTGACTCGGATTAGTCAGTTTCCTCAGTTTCGTGAGCAAGCCTTTCCTGCACCAAGTGTGGCCTTTACAGAGGGTAGTTGGGAAGATGTAGAGCAAATTGAAAGAGACAAAGCACTGCTACTTGCTTCGCTGGGATTTAATTTAAATTTAGCACCGGTAGCGGATATTCCTATTTCTCAGGATGATTTTATTTATGAGCGCGCATTTTCAACAGATCCCCTTGAGGTTTCTCAGTATGTCGAAACGGAAGTGAGAATAAGCCAAGAAGAAAAGGTAGGAAGTGTGCTAAAACATTTTCCAGGTTATGGCGATAATGTTGATACTCATACAGGGGTCGCTTATGATAATCGAGCCTTGGATAATTTTTATGACCGTGATTTCTTACCTTTTCAAGCAGGAGTTGCCCAAGATGTTGCAGCAATTTTAGTCTCGCATAATGTTGTGACGGCTATTGATGAGCGCTTACCTGCCTCCTTATCGCCGGCAGTGATTGATTTGTTGAGGAATGATTTAGCCTTTAACGGCATTATTATGACGGATGATTTAGTGATGGAAGGTGTGCAGCAATTTTTGGAGCCAGAAGAGGCGGCTGTCCAAGCTGTTTTAGCCGGGAATGATGTGTTAATCAGTTCAGAAGTCACCATTCAAAGAGAGGCTGTTTTAGCAGCTGTAGCAGAAGGACGTCTCTCTGAGGAACGAATTAACGAATCGGTCTTGCGTATTTTGAAAATTAAATTACAATTAGAATTAATTGACTGATGTTGTGGTATAATGACGGTCAAATTAACTAGGTTAAAAAGCGAGGAGAAAACATGAAAGCAATTATTACGGTTACAGGAAAAGACCATAAGGGAATTGTGGCAAGCGTGAGCGCAAAACTATCAGAAGTAGAAGTAAATATTTTAGATATTTCTCAAACACTGATGGAAGAGTATTTTACAATGATTTTACTTTGTGATTTTTCGGAATCGCCACACAGTATTCCAGAAGTTCAACAACAAATGAAAGAAGTCGAAGAAAGAGAGCAGCTTGTGATTCGCATTCAATCTGAAGATATTTTTAATGCGATGCACAGCTTATAAGCAGGTGATATGATGAACCGTCAAGAAAACATTTTAGAAACAATTCAAATGATTGCGGAAGACAAACTTGATATTCGGACAGTAACAATGGGAATTTCTTTACTTGACTGTGCGGATTCTGATGGTGTGAAAGCACGAGAAAAAATTTACAAAAAAATCACGACCTATGCGAAAGATTTAGTAAAAGTAGCAACTGAAATTGAACAAGATTTAGGTATTCCAATTATTAACAAACGAATTTCTGTGACGCCAATCGCTTTAGTTGCTGGTGCTTCTGATGACACAGACTATGTGGCATTTGCAAAGACACTTGATCAAGCTGCTAAGGAAGTCGGTGTGGACTTTATTGGTGGATTCAGTGCGCTTGTCGAAAAAGGCTACACAAAAGGCGACCGAATTTTAATTGATTCGATTCCACAAGCTTTGGCTGAAACATCAGTGGTTTGTTCATCCGTAAATATTGGTTCGACTAAAGCAGGAATTAACATGGATGCTGTTAAGCAAATGGGACAAGTGATTAAAGATACAGCTGAACTAACGGCAGATACAGATGGCCTAGGCGCAGCGAAATTGGTTGTCTTTGCTAACGCTGTTGATGATAACCCATTCATGGCTGGAGCCTTCCATGGTGTAGGTGAGGCAGATGTTGTCATTCACGTTGGTGTTAGTGGACCAGGAGTAGTGAAACGTTCGCTTGAAAAAGTAAAAGGAGAGCCGTTTGACGTGGTTGCTGAAACCATTAAAAAAGCTGCCTTTAAAATTACGCGTATGGGACAACTCGTTGGAACAATGGCTGCTGAAAAGCTAGATGTACCATTTGGTATTGTAGATTTATCATTAGCCCCAACACCAGCAGTTGGTGATTCTGTTGCTTATATCTTACAAGAAATGGGTGTTGAACGTGTGGGAACACATGGAACAACAGCAGCTTTAGCTGTTTTGAATGATGCCGTTAAAAAAGGCGGGTTGATGGCTTGTGGACATGTTGGTGGTTTATCCGGTTCATTTATTCCTGTCTCTGAAGATATCGGAATGATTGAGGCAGTTGAATTAGGCGCGATTACCATTGACAAGCTAGAAGCTATGACAGCCATTTGTTCAGTTGGATTAGATATGGTTGCTGTACCAGGTAAAACGACTGCTTCTACATTGTCAGCATTAATTGCCGATGAAGCTGCTATCGGGATTATGAATCACAAAACAACTGCGGTTCGTTTGATTCCTGTTCCAGGTATGGATGTTGGTGATGAAGTTGAATTCGGTGGTCTACTAGGACGCGCACCAATTCTTGGTGTGAGTGAATTCTCATCCTTTGATCTAATTGAACGTGGCGGAAGAATACCAGCACCACTTCATTCATTTAAAAATTAATAAAAGAGTAGCAAAACCTAATAGAAATAGGTTTTGCTACTCTTTTTAATTTAGCGTGACTTTAATTTGTGAAGCAGTGTTGGCGCTAATTCGTTTTTGATGGCCAGTATCATCTTCTAGTAAAAAGTCGCCTTCGTAATCTTCAATCTCGACTAAGTAATAGTGGTCATGAAGGGTGATTTTTTTACGTAGTAAATAATTTAAAAAAGCAGGGTTATCAGAAACTTCTGTAATGGTAAAGGCTGTTCCAGCCTCTATTTCATTTAGAGGTAAAGCTGTTGAGTGAGTTACGTGCCCCTCAGAATTAGGAATAAACTCCCCATGAGGATCCATCGTTGGAAAGCCTAAAAATTCATCTAATCGTTCAATTAAAAAATCAGAAGAAGCGTGTTCCAACAAATCTGCATCTTCATGCACTTGATTCCAGTTGTAACCCAATTTTTCATGGAGGAAAACTTCCCATAATCGGTGCTTACGAATTAATTTATTTGTTTCTTTTAATCCAATCTCAGTAATTTCAATGCCTTTATAAGGAATGTAATGAATATAACCATCTTCCATTAATTTTAATGCCATATCGGTAATGGCTGCGGAAGAGATTTTTAGCTCATTTGCTAAATCCTTGTTATTGACGCGACGTTCTCCACCACCAAGTTTAACAATTGCTTTCAAAAAATCTCCTTTACTTGGAGTCATATTGCCATTCCTCTCATCCATAATCTATATCTATTAGTATACGGATTAATTCAAAATAGGGCAATAAAAGTTTGTCGACAAATCCATAAGGTTGACTTAATTATAAGTTTAAGTATACTTAAACTTATAATTAAACATAACTAGGGGTTGTCTATAAATGAAAAAAATAACAATCTTTCTATTAGGAATTAGCCTGTTTTTAGCAGGCTGCCAGCAGAATGAAGCAACAAGTCAAGAAGAGAGCGGAAAATTAAAAGTGGTTGCCACAACTACTATGCTAACAGACTTAATCAACCAAATTGGTGGCGATGCGATTGAGGTAGAAGGTTTAATGGGGCCAGGAATTGATCCTCATGGCTATCAAGCCTCATCGTCGGATGTTAATAAGCTAATGTCAGCAGATGTGGTTGCCTTTAACGGTCTACATTTAGAAGGTAAGCTAGGTGAAGTGTTCGAGAATTTAGAAAAACAAGGAAAAACACTATTTGTTTTAGAGGACGCTATTGCTGATGAACACTTACTTTTGTCAGAAGATGGTGCAGTAGATCCTCATATTTGGTTCAGTATTGAGAATTGGCAGTTAGCAGCAGATTACATCACCAATCAGTTAAGTGAAGCTGACCCTGATAATGAAGCCTTCTATCGTAGCAACCATGAGAGCTATAAAGAGGAACTTATAAACTTAGAAGCCTATGTGACTGAACGTATTAGCGAATTGACTGTAGACCAACGTTATTTAGTAACGGCTCATGATGCCTTTCGTTATTTCGGTGAATCCTTTGATTTTGAAGTCGTTGGTTTACAAGGCATTAATACACAAACAGAAGCCGGAACAGCTGATGTGAGTGCGTTGGCTCAGTTTATAACAGAAAAGGAAATTAAAGCTTTATTTATTGAAAGTTCTGTTTCAACGCGGACGATTGAGGCCCTACAAGAAGCGGTTAGAACGAGAGGTTGGGAAGTTGAAATTGGTGGCGAGCTATTTTCAGATGCATTAGGTGACTCTTCTCAAGATGCTGAAACCTATGTGAAGATGTTCCGCCGTAACATCGATACGATTGTGGATGGTTTAAAATAAAGGGGACGAAACAAATGACAGATATTATGACGTTAAATCATGTGACAGTGGCATATGATGCTAAAGCTGTTTTATGGGATATTCAAGTAAGCTTTAAAAAGGGCGCTTTGACGGCTGTGATTGGTCCCAACGGTGCTGGCAAGTCAACGATGATGAAAGCCATGCTGGACTTAGTTAAACCATTAAATGGTGACATTGACTATCATCTAGCTGACCAGCCAGAAAAATATAAAGCAGTGAAAAAGAAAATTGCTTATGTGCCACAAAATACCAGTGTTGATTGGGATTTTCCAGCGACTGTTTTGGATGTCGTTGTGATGGGTCGCTATGGCCATCTAGGTTGGTTGAAACGTCCGACTAAGAAAGACTTTGAGCTGGCAAAAGAAATGCTAGTGAAGGTAGGCATGCCTACTTTTGCTAATCGCCAAATTAGTCAACTCTCTGGAGGACAACGACAACGGGTCTTTTTGGCACGCGCACTTGCGCAAGAGGCAGAGATTTATTTAATGGATGAGCCATTTGCAGGAGTCGACCAAAAGACAGAAAAAATTATTATGGATTTGTTGAAAGAATTAAAAGAAGCCGGTAAATCAATTATTGTAGTTCATCACGACCTACAAACCGTTGAAGACTACTTTGATGAGGTTATTTTTGTAAACCGTCACATTGTGGCGAGTGGACCAGTCGAGACTGTTTTTACAAAGGAAGCCATTGAAGAAACCTACCGTGTCGACCATAACTTAGGAGAAGAGGGTGGTTTAAATGATACAGTCATTGAGTGACTTGTTCCTTGACCATACTTTTCAAGTTGTCGCACTAGGAACAGCTTTTCTAGGGCTGTTGAGTGGCGTAGTTGGAACATTAGCAACATTAAAGCAGGAAAGTTTATTAGGAGATGTGCTGAGCCATTCTGCTCTGCCAGGGATTGGGATTGCTTTTATCTTATTATCTAAAAAAAATCTGATTATCATGTTAATAGGCGCTGCATTAGCAGGCGGACTGGCGACCGTTTTGATTAACTGGATGAAGAAAAAAAGTATCATTAAAGGTGATAGTGCTATGTCACTGATTTTATCAAGCTTTTTTGGTTTGGGATTAGTGTTAATGACTTATATTCAACGTCAGCCAAATGGCCACCAAGCTGGATTAGAGAATTTTATTTATGGACAAGCATCTGCTATGTTGATGAGAGACATCAAATTGTCTGTTGTGATTGCGAGTGTTTTTCTTATTATATTGGTCTTATTTTGGAAAGAGATTAAGGTGTTTATTTTTGATCCGACATTTGCGCATACGATGGGATTTTCTGCAGTCTTTTTAAATGGACTTGTGTCGCTGATGATTGTGGTGACAATTGTAATTGGCTTAGAATCAGTAGGGGTTGTTTTAATGAGTAGCCTCCTCATTGCACCGTCAATTGCCGCACGCCAATGGTCTGACCGCATGGGAGTCGTTGCTGTTTTGGCAGGGATCTTTGGTTTTCTATCAGGATTAATTGGCTCATTTATTAGCTCTATTGGGGCTAGAATTCCAACCGGGCCGACCATTGTCTTAGTTGCTAGCTTATTTGTCTTAGTCAGTTTATTAGTGGCACCTAAACGCGGGCTACTGGCGCGCTTTTTCAATCAGCGCAAACACAAAAATAAGCTATTAGAGGCAGCAAAAGCGTTAGAAAATGGGGAAGGGGGAGCTATATAATGACCATGATGACTGAAATTATGTTCGTTGCAATGATCGTATCTGTTGGCTGTACATTGCCGGGTGTTTTCTTAGTGCTTAGAGGGATGACTATGCTATCAGATGCTATTACCCATTCGGTTTTACTGGGTATCGTTTTAGCCTTCTTCGTTACTCAAGACTTGAGTTCGCCCATGTTGTTCATAGGCGCCGTCTTAATTGGAATTGTCACAGTGTGGCTAACCGAAGCTCTTCAAAAAACCGATTTAATGAAGAAGGATGCTGCCATTGGTTTGGTTTATCCTTTGTTCTTTAGTATCGCGATCATCCTCATTAGCCGCTACGCTGGTTATGTTCATTTGGATGTTGATAGCGTCATGATGGGAGAAATAGGCTTTACACCCTTTACCCGTTTTAGCCTATTTGGTCTCGATTTAGGACCACAGGCCTTATGGATTAACTTATTCATCTTACTTTTAAATGCATTACTGATTGTTATTTTTTATAAAGAGTTGCAGGTGTCGACTTTCCATCCAGCTTATGCCGCCGCATTAGGATTTTCACCAACCCTTATCCATTATGGCTTGATGACGTCTGTTTCGGTTACGGCAGTCGGTGCCTATGATTCAGTCGGTTCTATTTTAGTTGTTGGCTTTATGGTTGGTCCAGCAGTGACTGCATATTTACATACCAAAACCTTGAAAAAAATGATTGGATTAACTATAGTCATTGCTATTTTTAATAGTTTAGTTGGCGTCTATCTAGCGTTTCAGTTTGATGTCGCTATTGCGGGCATGATTGCCCTTGTAACTGGGGTAACTGCCTTTATCAGTTTCCTGCTTAAGTTAGCTAAGCAAAGGCTGTTAGCTTATATTTAGAAAAACCTGTCGAGTGAAGCGGAAAAATGCGCTCACTCGACAGGTTTTATGCTAAAAGTGTCGACTGGCCTAAAATAATCGGCCTACTCGACACTTTTTTCGCTTTTTATGTCGAGTCGACCAAAAAAGTAGGGTCCACTCGACATTTCGGCCTCATTTATAGAGTATTATTCAATCGTAAACTGAAAAGAATGGTCCGAGTAGCTGTCGCCATAGTAAGTTCGCTCGATAAAAGTAACATGATTAGCATAATCAACTAAAATAAGCGTTGTTGATCGGGTACCAAATGCGTCCGTTTTAATAAAGGGAGCTGAAACCGCACGCTTCATCTCTAAGGGGATATTGCTTAGATAATCCAACTGGCTGTCAGCAGCGGGTTTTTGATCCATCATCATAGCGAATAGCTGATTAATAGTCTTGTCGTTCGTTTTGGCTAAATCCGCTCGCGTTCGCTCAACTTTTGGCCAAGGGGTATTTAAGCTAGCATTGCTAACGCTATGGATGCCGTCGTGCAAAAGCTGAATCTGATTGTCTAAAGAATTTAAGTGATAAAGATGGTCAACGCTGCCCAAAATAACATTGAAGGGCTGGTAGTTGGCTGTCTTTTCTTGTATCTTACTGAGATAAGATTCAGCCGAATCGTCTGTTAGCAAATAGTCAGTCATAATCGAACCCCGTGATAACTTAGAGGGGTCTGGGCTGAATTGATTGTCTTGGTGGCAGTTTGTAATAGCTGCTAGCTTACCTTGTTTAGTTATCCCAAGCCAAGTGCCATTTGCCAGTAAGTCTTTTCCCGCTAACAAATGAGGGGCTTCTTCCCAAAATTGTGCATGAGCAGTTGGTCTGGAATAGGCTTCATCGCGATTAGCAGCCAGTATTAATTTATATTGGGGATCTTGCGCAATTTTAAAGGTTATTAAGCACATCACATAACCGCCTTTCATTATTTGCTTCAGTATAACAAAAAAAGCTGAGAAGGCTCTCAGCTTTTTGCTTTTCGATGATAAAGGTAGCCGCCAGTAAAAATACAGCCGCATATTAATAAGAAGATAGGAACAAAGGTTGGGTTGGAAATAATCCCACCAATGACGATAATAGCTGAACCGATCATGCCAAGGATAGGAAATACTTTTCCAAAAATCGGGTTCGTAATCACACCGGCTTGGCTCATTTTAATCACCTTGTGATATAAGAAAATATAAGTGATGTAACTAAAAACAATCGCAATCTCGCTCACATCGCCACCAGATAAAATGGCTGTCTTTTGGCTAAGGTAGTGAACAAGCATCCAAACAAGGGAAATGCCTGCAGATGTTAGGGCAGCATAGGGTGATAACAAGGTGCGCTTATCAATTAGTTTAATACGCTGACTATTCGGAATCATTCCTTTTTCAGCTAAAGCTTGTGGTAAGCGAAGGTTCCCCAATACTAACCCGTTAACAACTCCTAAAACAGCAATTAAAATAAAGATGAGAATCAATGAACCACCATATGGGCCGAATAGCATCGTTCCAACATGATAGATGGTTGCATCTTGGTGCTGTAAAATATAGTCAGGTCCAACAATAGCGACCATACCAAGGAAATAAGCCACGTAAACAGCTAATACAATTAGCGGTCCAATTGTTAATGCAATCGGCATCGTTCGTTTCGCATTTTTCACTTCATGGGTAATGCTAGTTGAAACCGCCCAACCATCGAATGAAAAGGCAATTGGCGCTAAAGCAGCTAACCACCCCCAGCCAATGTTTTGAGCTGGCACCGTTAATATTTCAGTTGTTTCCGGTAAAGGCGCACGCCAGAAAAAGCCGATGATCCCTATTCCAATCAAAGGAATGAGTTTGGTAATGGTAGCCATGTTTTGGAAAATACCGCCTAAACGCAAGGAGAAGTAGTTCAGAAAATGGAAGGCAATTAAATAGAACGTTCCGATTCCTACTTGAACTTCTAGCGTGTTAGGAAAATGAAATAACATAACCGTATAAATACCTGCTACCCAGCTGACAACAACCGCAATGGAAGGATAATAAGCAAACATTTGAAACCAACCAAATGCAGCAGCTGCTTTAGGTGAAATAAAGGTTTCAAAGTAAGCGACAATCCCGCCAGACCGATCTGTCTGAGCGGCCAGTTGCGAGAGTGTAATATTCCCAAAAATGACACAACAAGCACCGATAAAGAAGACCAGAATGCTTAAACCGACATTTCCGCCGGCGTATCCTAAAATATCGTCCGCCTTAAAGAAAATGCCTGAACCGATACAAATACCAACTATCATTGAGACAGCAGTACCTAGTCCGTAATGTTTCTTCTCTGTTTTCAAAATAATAACTCCAATCTAACCGTCATATTTGCCCTACCGATTGTACTATAAATAATAGACTTTGTGCCAAGTATTTTACTTTCTAAAAATAAGTGATATACTATACAATGTTCGAAGTAGAATTATTCAATTTGGAGGTAACAGTATGCAAACACATGTTATTGATTTACTAAAAAAACGCCGTTCAATTTATAATCTAGGAAAAAATGTCTCACTTTCTGATGACGATATTTCAACGCTAGTAAAAGAAGCAGTTAAGGAAAGTCCTACGTCATTTAATTCTCAATCTTCTCGGGTTGTTGTTTTATTCGGCGATGCGCATAATAAATTATGGGATATCACTGAAAATCAATTGCGTGGACAAGTTCCTGATGAAGAAGCATTTAAAGGAACGCAAGAGAAGCTAAATACATTCCGTGCAGGTTACGGAACAGTTTTATTCTTCGAGGACCAAGCAGTTGTTGAAGGATTACAAGAACAGTTTGCCTTATATGCAGAAAATTTCCCAATTTGGTCTGAGCAAAGTTCAGGTATTGCCAGCATGAATGTATGGGCAGCATTTACTGATAACAATATCGGTGCAAGCTTACAACACTACAACCCGCTGATTGATGCAGATGTTCAAAAAGAATGGGATCTGCCAACAAGTTGGAAACTACGTGGCCAAATGCCATTTGGTTCGATTGAAACACTTCCAGCAGAAAAATCATACATGGATGACCAAGAAAGATTCCGCGTATTTAAATAATAGTGAACGAAGAGATGCGATTAAAAAATCGCATCTTTTTTTGTAGAAAAAGCTTGTAATCGCCTTGGTTTTAGAGTATGTTAGAAAACATAACATAAGATGTAAAGAAAGTTTTGACTGATGTTACATTGTGCTTTATCCTAATACAGTATTCACAATTAAACGACATTAAAGCAACTAAATACAACTTTATGGCATTTTTTTATAAGCGGAGGTGGGTTCATGAAAGAAAAAGAATTACGTCGTTCGATGGCTGTGTTTACAATTGGAACTGTCATGAAGTTAACGGATCTAACAGCGCGTCAAATTCGTTATTATGAAGAGCAACAGCTCGTGCAGCCGCAGCGCACAGAAACAAATCGGCGGATGTACTCGCTTAGTGACATTGATCGTCTTTTAGAAATAAAAGATTATTTGTCAGAGGGCTTGAACATTACTGCGATTCGTCGCATTTATCAAGAAAATAGAGAAAGTACGAATCGAAGCCAAGGTGAACAAGAACATCACTTAACAGACGAAGATGTACGCCGTATTCTCTATAAAGAAATTCTTGATGCCAGTGGGTTTAACTCATTGGATAAGACTAAATGGAAACGATAAAAAAACTAGGATAAAGAAGGAATGAAAAATGACAAAGTATACGCGGGAAGATATTGTAAGAATGGCAGAAGAAGAAAACGTCCGATTCTTACGCTTAATGTTCACAGATATTTTAGGAACGATTAAAAACGTTGAAGTGCCAATCAGCCAATTAAAAAAAGTATTGGACAATAAAATGATGTTTGATGGATCTTCTATTGAAGGATTTGTTCGTATTGAAGAGAGCGATATGTATCTTCATCCAGACCTAGACACTTGGTTAGTATTCCCATGGGAAATTAAACAAGGCAAAATTGCGCGCTTAATCTGTGATGTCTATCAACCAAATGGTCAACCATTCGCTGGAGACCCCCGCAGTAACTTGAAACGTATTTTAAAAGAAATGCGTGATTTAGGATTCACCGAATTTAATTTGGGACCTGAACCAGAGTTCTTCTTATTTAAACTAGATGAAAATGGTAAACCGACAATGGATCTTAATGACGAAGGTGGCTACTTTGACTTAGCACCGACAGATTTAGGAGAAAACTGCCGTCGCGATATCGTTTTAGAACTAGAAGCATTAGGTTTTGAAATTGAGGCAAGTCATCACGAAGCAGCGACTGGCCAACATGAGATTGATTGGAAGTACGCAGATGCTGTTGAAGCCTGTGATAATATTCAAACATTCAAATTGATCGTAAAAACAGTCGCACGTAAACATGGTCTTTATGCAACATTTATGCCGAAACCCGTTTATGGTATTGCAGGATCAGGTATGCACTGTAACATGTCTTTATTTACAGAAGAAGGTAATGCATTTTATGAAGAGTCTGACAGATGTGGTTTGAGTGAAACAGCATATCAATTCCTAGCAGGATTATTGAAACATGCATCAGGTTACACCGCAATTTGTAACCCGATTATCAATTCATACAAACGCTTAGTTCCAGGCTTTGAAGCACCGGTTTATATTGCTTGGAGCACACACAACCGTTCGCCACTGATTCGTATTCCAGAATCAAGAGGCCTATCAACACGTGTTGAGTTACGAAGCGTTGACCCATCAACTAACCCATACCTAGCCCTAGCAGTATTATTGGCATCAGGTTTGGATGGCATTAAAAACAAACTGGTTGCGCCGGCACCAATTGATCGCAATATCTATGTGATGAATAAAGAGGAGCGTTATGCTAACGACATTCATGATCTGCCAACGAACTTGGAAGATGCCTTGCTTGAATTACAAAAAGATGAACTTGTCCTAGAAGCATTAGGAGAGCACATCAGTAGAAGCTTCCTTGAAGCAAAAGAAATCGAAGTAGCAACTTACTTGTCACAAGTAACCGATTGGGAATTGAAACAATATCTAAGTGCCTACTAAAACATAAACAGGAGGAGTCTAGGACTTCTCCTGTTTATTTGTGCCTGAATCCAGAGGTTCATCGTTAAAAACGACCTTGAAGCTCTTAAAAAGTATTAAATTCAGAGGTTCAGTGCTAAAAACGGCCTCGAACCTCTTAAAAAACAAAAAATCCAGAGCTTCAGTCTGAATTTAGACTGTGAAGCTCTGGATTTTATCATCCAATCGTTAAAAATAAAATAGCTGCGACGATTAGGGCATAAGAAAGGCGCTCTAAGTTCTTTTTCTTATTTGGGTCAATCTCGATGCCAGCGCGTTGTTGTTTAATAATCCATAAATTAATGGCTAAACTACAAAGTGAAATTAAAATAGCTGTTAGGTATTTATTCATGATGTTACCTCTCTTTCTGTTAATTAAGAACCATATCAATATGGGGAATGTCGTCTTCTAAATACACATCAGATTGCTCTTGAAAGCCAAATGACTCGTAAAATTGTTTTAAATAGGCTTGAGCTGAAATATGGATAGGTAAACGAGGATATTCAGCTTGAAGGACATCGATGGCTTCTCGAACTAAGGCTTTTCCTAAGCCAGATTTACGATAATTGATATGAACGAGGATACGACCGATGCGAACGCAATCAGAATCTGTGATTAAACGGGCATAGGCAGTCAGCTGTTCATTATCCATCTGAAATAAGTGCTGACAGTTTAAGTCGGTATCATCAACTTCTTGATAAGGGCAATTTTGCTCAACAACAAATACTTGTGTCCGCAACTTATAAATAGCATGCAGTTCACGAGTTGTTAAGTTATCAAATGATTTTAAAGTCCACATAAGACCTCCTGATAATTCGAAATATAATTAATTATAACAAAAAAGCTTGATAAGCTGTAGACTTATCAAGCTTTTCTTATACTGTTAAATATTAATGACCCAATCGAGTTCTGCCATCGGAACTAATGAAAGATTAATTGCTAGCTCGTAGCATCTCTCATCAAAATCCTCTACAGAAAATGGACCTTCTACAACTTCTTTATGACGATTAATAATATAGTATTCATTATGTTCTTTGCGTTCTTTTTCAAGAATCACAAAGTCATCGTTCCAGTTTAAGCTAATAAAATAACCCGGTATATTTCCTGTAGGATAGCGATACGAATCAGGCAAATGGAAAAGATTCCGACCCGAAGCACATTGACGTAAAAATAAATCGTCATTTACTGGGATTTTATATTTTACAGCTCTAGCCAGTTGCGTAAACAAAAGACTCCTCTCCATTGCTTCACCACCTTTTAAGGATAAAACCACTTTTGTAAAGCGGTTACATCATTGATATAGATGTAAGTATACCTGCTTTCAAAAAGAAAGTACAGAGATATTTTTAAAATGATTAAACTTAATATGTTTGTAATGATTAAGCTATTAAATAGCAATCAATGTCTCACAAAAATTGTTTTATTTTAGTCCTATACCAATGAATTGAGTAGCAACACAATCCTTCTTCGTTTAATCTTATTAGCAAATGGGCTTTGTTTTACATCTCGTCATTTTTTAATTACAATGAAGATAAGGAAGCCCTTTCTTTTTTTAGGGGCTTCGGATAAGGGAAGAAGTTAACTGAAGGAGGAATTAGAATGAAGCAACTCATTAAATTTCCAAACGAAGAACTATTAGCTGCACAAGGACCATTCGTTACCATCTATCAGTCAGTCGAACTCACACTACCGAACGCTGAAGCAGAGCAGGTGAAATTTAAAAACCAGCTCAAAAAGGCGCAGACTCAAGTAAAAAATGAATGTCTGGGTGATGATTGTGACGGCTTACTTCATCAGTTGGACCAAGCTCCTAATGATAAGAAGTTTTGGTCTATTAAGAAAGGAAGCGTGGCCTTTTTCTTCACACCAAAAGAGACCTTCTACTACCGTTTGCAAACACCGGTGAAGGATTTAATTGAATTTGGTGATCGGCCAACGATTTTACCTATTATTGAAGAATTCCAATATATTGAAAATTATTATTTACTCTGCTTAAGTAATCGTGAAATGAGCTTATACCGCGGAGCACTCGACCAAATTGAGCGTGTCGAATTACCAGATGATGCTCCTACAACGTTAGAAATTGCGCTCGGCGAAGAATTGACACGAAGCCAGCAATTAAATGCAGGCGGCGGTGGTTCCGGTATGATTCACGGCACTAATGAAAAGAGTGACGAATTAGATATTGATCAGGAGAATTACTATCGTGCCGTTGATAAATATGTGTTTGAACATTTTTCAAGAGATGAGCAATTACCACTTGTACTATTTGCTCTAACTGAAAACCAAGCTGTTTTTAGACAATTATCCAAGAATTCGTATTTACGTGACAATAAAATTGAAGCTTCTCCGGCACAATTAGATGAAAAAGCCATTCAAAAAGAAGCAGCTAAACTCATTAGTGACTTGATGACACAACGTCATAGCGAAACCATTCGCCGTTACGAAGAAACAACGCCACAATATAAACTAGGCGATCAGTACCAAGATTTAACTAGCGCAAGTTTAGAAGGGCGCATCGAATCCTTATTTATCGAAAAAGATGTGGAGATAAAAGGAAGTATCGATGAGAATGGCCGATTGGGTTACGAAGGAAATGAAAACTTCCTAAACCAACTCGCGCTCAATGTGTTAGCAACCAATGGTAAAGTCTATGTTTTAGACCGTGCGAAGATGCCAGGATTAAAAGATGTCGCTGCCATTTTGCGTTATTAAAAAAATAAACAAAAGTTGAACAGTTGATTCTAGTATCACAAAAAAGTTAGTTTTTAAGGAGTGGAGAAATCCACTCCTTTTTGTGTTGAAATGCGGGGAATGTTTCTGGCTAAGCATTCAATATGAATTATCGCTCATTTGAATGAAATTTCATGTTAGTTTTTGTTGACTTATTTTTATACACTTGTTATTCTTTTTTATGTCGACAAATCGTAATCATTACGATTTAAAATAACCGGAATAATATTTAGGTGGAGATTAGATGATAAAAGAATTTAAATTATTAGCTAGAGGCTTGGTCTTTTCAGTTTTGTTAGCTGGATGCGGTACACAGCTAACAGATTCAGTAGAAAAAGAAATAGAGATTGGAGGGCTGGCGAAACATTATCATACAGGCGATGAAGTAACGTTAACAGCATCGTTAGACACTGTATCGAATGAGAATCGGTGGGCTTGGTTTATTCGTGAGGAAGAAGGGGAATGGCAAAAAGTTGTAGGGCTCACAACAGAAGTGTTTTCTCGTGAAGCGACGATAGATGAGTTAGAAGTTAAAGCTGCACTCCTAGATAATAATGAAAAAATTGTTCTCGAATCAAAAACTGTCAAAGTAAGTGTTGATGACCATCACGGAAGCGATGAGGACACCAGTCGAATTTATAACGGCTTTTTCTACAACACGGAGGTTGCTGATCGTACATTAAAGGATTGGGAAGGTGAATGGCAATCCGTTTATCCCTATTTAGAAAAGGGTGCTCTAGACCCTGTGTTTGAGGCCAAATCATCTAAAAGTGACACAATGAATTTTGATGAGTATAAAGAATACTATGAAGTTGGTTATGTCACGGATATTGAACATATTTCTATTCAAAATGATACGGTTAGCTTTACAGATATAAGCGGTGAAACAACAACTGCTGATTACATCTATGACGGATTTGAAATTCTGGTCTATGAGAAAGGTAATCGTGGTGTACGATTTACTTACAAAAAAGAAAGTGGTGATACAGCGATGCCTCAGTATATTCAATTCAGTGATCATATTATTTCTCCAGAGAAATCAGGCCATTATCACCTATACTGGGGGGATGATCGCATGCAACTATTAGAGGAAGTAACGCATTGGCCAACATTTTATCCTGCTGAGTATGGAGAAGAAGAGATAGTCAGAGATATGTTAGCTCACTAAAAAAGAATAAAGAGTAAATCTGAGTAGAACTATAATGCCCCTCAAAATTATAATTTTGAGGGGCATTATAGTTAATGAGCGTTTGGCGTTTTTTTTGTGTAGAAATCAATTTCCGTTGATAGAACCTCATATAGCTTAGGATCTTCAAACAATTCGAGTAGGCTTAGACCTTTTTCCAAATAAAAATCAGACTTTTTATAGGTTAGTAAGCGAAGTGCAATGCCTTTTCGAATATAGGCAAAAGCCAGTAGATAATAATTCTTTTCATCTTTCAGCCGTTTAATCACTGTATCTAGCATTTTATTGGCGACTTTGTACTGCTTGTTACGAATTAAAAGGAGGGCAAGATTGATTTGAATATTATTGAGTAAGACCTTTCCCTCACGAGAACTGTATTCTTCAAGAATACCAACTGTTTTTTCCGAAATGTTAATCGCTGTTTCAATGGGGAAAATAAATAATATGGTATTAATGAGACGAATCTCCATTAAAAACCAACGATCAAATTTCTCCAATCGCTTCCATACTTTATTGGCAAAAATAACGGCTTGATCATAATCACGATTTTCATTAATGAGAATGAGAGCTTCACAAATATAAAAAATATCTTGTAAAACGTAGTCTTTATGGCTGTTTAGATAGCGCTTGATGCGTGAACGGATCAATACTAAGTCAGCACTGTTATTGTAATTAAGTAGGAAAAAATCGTTAATAATCTTGTCACGGTCAGTTTGTGAATGGTCGTTCGACAAGTAATTAAACTCTTCTGGACTTACATCCAGTCGTTTTAATAGCGCCATAAATTTAGAATAAGTCGGTTCTACCTCACCACGTTCGATTTTTGAATAAGTAGACTGACTAATAATGCCTTCGGTGACAAATTTTTGAGTATATTTTTTACTCATACGAATTTTTTTCAATGTTTCGCCGGATGTCGGCTTATCAAAAGCTGGTTTAATCATGTTTTTTAGCCAACCTCCCTAAAAAATATTCATATATGACTATTTGGTAAGAAAACTAAACTTTTGTATTATAATAGGTGTACATCAAGAATCCCCCAAAAAAAGGAGGAAGCTTTAATATGAAAAAATTTGTTAATAAAGGCAAACGTTTCATCATGTTGGCAAGTGCACTAGCGTTGGTTGCATCTCCGTTTTTGATTAATGTAGCGTCTACTTTAGGTGATGCATGGTTAATTGGTGGGGTCTGATTAGTCAGACCATCGATAATGGCAATGATCGATAATTAAAAGAAGCAGCCTCCCCACTAACAGAAACATTCATGGCAAAATGCAAAAGTGGGAAGGTGCTTTCAGTTCTATTTTAACTGATATCAATTAAAAACAAAAGATTAAAGGAGAGATTAAATTGAGCGCAGAATACAAAGAACTAAACCAATTAGAAGTCCAATCTCTCTGTGACTATATTGAGAGTATCGCTTCTATTGAACAAGACTTAAAAACAACCATTGACGACATTAATACGAAACTACGTGAACTGATTAAATGCGGCTACTACAATCGAGTGAGTATAACCTTCCGCACCCGTGTTTACGAAACTATTTTATTTTATCAAGAGAGTATTTGTGATTTATCTGCAATCTCAAAAGATATGCAAGAACGCGTGACGCCGCTTCATTTCGAGACACTAAAGACAATTGCGAAAACAGCAAATAACTTAAATACGTCTCTTCGTTTCAATTGGAAGACCGATTCATATCCCGATGACTTCTCTGAGCAACGCTTTTTAGTGTTAGCCCAAGTATATAAAGATTGCGCGACAATGTTTACAAGCCTTGAAAATTTAGAAAGTATAGCAGAAAAGGCAGAAGACTATCTAACAGAATAAAACAAGAGAAAGATCAAGCTAGCTTGGTCTTTTTCTATGCTGTTAATTGCTAGGTTTAGGAGGACAGTGATAGAATAGAGGGACTATGAAAAAGAGTGGAGGATATACGATGCAATCTTTTATTCAAGATAAACATAAACAAGATGCCATTGAAGCATTGAAAACGATTATTTCTTACCCATCTTATTTACAAGAAGACCCAAGTGGTGAAACACCATTTGGTAAAGATATTCAAGACGTCCTTGAAAAAACCTTAGACATTTGCCAAGGATTAGGATTCCGTACGCACTTAGATCCAGAAGGTTATTATGGCTATGCAGAATTTGGCCAAGGTGAAGAGCTATTAGCAGTGCTTTGCCATTTAGATGTTGTACCGCCGGGAAATCCTGAATTGTGGCACAGTGGGCCATTTGAAGCAGTTGTTAAAGATGGTTTTATTATTGGCCGAGGTACGCAAGATGACAAAGGGCCGTCTATTGCAGCATTATATGCAATGAAGGCCTTAATGGATGCAGACGTGACATTTAATAAACGTGTTCGCTTTATTTTCGGAGTCGATGAAGAGAATTTATGGCGTTGTTTGAGTAAATATAATGAAAACGAAGAGAAAGCAACGATGGGATTTGCTCCTGATGCGACCTTCCCAGTGACTTACGCCGAAAAAGGTCTATTACAAGTGAAACTTCATAGCAAACAAGCCTCTGCTTATACACTAAAAGCGGGCGAAGCGATGAACGTTGTGCCAGAAGAAGCGACTTATGAAGGCGAATGGGCAGACCAACTTGCACCATACTTAGAAGCGGCAGGCACAGACTTTGTTCAAGATGGCCAAAAACTAACGGTAAAAGGGAAATCTGTTCACAGTAAAAATGCACCAAACGGCATCAATGCCATTGTTAAGTTAGCAGACGCTTTAAAAGAAGTGGATCAATCACCAGCATTAACGTTCTTGAGTGAAGCAGTTCAACATGATGCACGCGGATTGGCTATTTTTGGCGAGCTTCAAGATGATGTATCGGGTGTTCTAACTTGTAATGCAGCGACACTAGCAATTGGCACAGATGAAACAGTTATCGGTATCGACATTCGCTACCCTGTCACAATTGAAAAAGATCTGATTGTTAATCACTTACAAGCAGCAGCTGACAAATATGGTTTAGAATACGAAGAATATGATTTCTTACGCGCTCTTTATGTACCATTAGAAATGCCATTAGTGCAAACATTGATGTCTGTTTACCAAGAAAAAACAGGTGATATGCGTGAAGCTATGGTTTCTGGCGGCGCAACTTATGCCCGTACGATGGAAAACTGTGTTGCTTTCGGAGCACAAATGCCCCATGCTGAGGCAACTCTTCATGGACCAAATGAACGTATGGCATTGGAAGATATCTATACAGCGATGGCTATTTACGCAGAAGCAATTTACCGTTTAGTAACACAATAAGAAGTCACTTTAACTGAGGTGTGGCATAATGAAAACAAGAGTGTATACGTTAAAGATTCTTACTCAAAGCTTTATTGAGGGCATGGGAGATAGGAGTTTTACTTTTACAGAATATATTTTAATTGGTGAATTATCGCCCTTCATCTGCAATGATGAATTGATTATAGATGAGAAGCTTGAGAAAGTGATTAAAGAAAAGGTCGAGCAAGACTATCTAAATGCTGAAAATAACAATCTGAGAGAGTTGTTTGTCAAAATTGTTGACTACGAAGATTTTTATGAAAATATCGTTATTGACGATTTAATTGTTATTATGCAGCGTCACTATATGTTCGATCCTGCAATCACTTTAGAATCTTTTTTAGAAAAGTATGACATTGGATCAGACATTAATTAATATCAAAAAAAGCGACATTACTCTTTTATCGAGTGATGTCGCTTTTCTAATAGACTAGGGGATTATAAGTTCAGCCATCAATGTCTAGCTCCCAAGTCCTGACCTAGTGAAAAAAAGATAAATTTGCCCCATTGCGCGCTTCGCTGCTCGCTAACGCATATCATTCGACTAACCCGCTGAAGCGTGAAGTCTCCTGACAATTCAGGGTCAAATTTCCTATTTTTTCATAGGCCAAGGCGGACTTGTCCGCTTTTCTAATTATTTGTCTATAAACTCACGGGCTATATTGCTGTTATATTTTGAAAAGCTTGCTTTAATATCTTGGGTTGTTTTTTGTTGGGAAGATTGATTAGTTACTTCCACGACTAAATGAAAATCAGTGATTCGTTTGTCAGCCTTATCCACGACAACGTTTGCAGAGTAGTGGGTATCTGACAATGGGAATTGTTGCAGAATATTGGCTAATTCGGTCTGGATGTCAGCATCAACACCACTATAAGAAATCGTATAGCTGTTGTCGTCTAAACTAATGGTTCCTTTTTCTTCAAATAATTGTGTCATTTCTACAAAACGATCGTAAGGAATGACCTCAATACTTGTAAAAAAGGCGCCAACGGTTGCGGCAGCTTCCCATTCGCCGTTATCAACTTGCTGATAAGCCACTTGGGCGTTATCATAGATCCTTTTTTTAGATGGGGTTGAAGACGATCCTTTTGTAATTCTTGACCCATAAGCGATCGCTTCATCAGGGAAAACGGTCGATTCAGTTACTGCATAATTTAGTTTTGTTTCAGCGACACCAATCTGATTAATGGTGTCAGTTTGATTGGTCACTGCAATAATTTGATGGTAATTCTCAATATTATTGGAAATAGTCAACGGATCAGTCGGGAGATGGTCGCTAGCTGAAACTTGCTGACAAGCAGATAAAATGACCGCCGTTGGAAATACGAATGAACATAAACGTTTGTAATTCAATTGACTTGCCCTCACTTTTCAACATCATTGTTTTCATTCTACATAAGAAGACAATAATTTGAAAGGGGTTTTAGAAAACTTTTGAAATTGATAAACTTCTGTAACAAAAAAACAATGCTAGGGGATACCCAGCATCGTTTCATCCTATCTATTCAAAACCAAAGTATTCTTTTTCAAATGTTTTAGTGGAGCGTGTTGTATCGAAGTGACGGACTAATTTTTCGATTTGTTGGCGATTATTGCGGAATTTAGGTGGTAAAGCAAGTGTTTCACCTAAGATTTCGTACGATTCTTCATCGTCAATAAAGCCAGGCTCATCTGTTGCGAATTCAAACAGAATACCGTTAGCGATAACCGCGTATAGTGATTCGAAGTAGAAGCGGTCTACATAGCCAGATGTGCGGAAGTTAAAGCTGTGCATCCGTTCAATCCATTCTTCTAAATGTTGACGGTCTTCCACTCTAAATGCCATATGGTGAACGCCGCCAAACCCTTGTCCAGCTTGTGGCAGCATAGTGTTATGTTCCACTAACATAGCAGCGCCATTTCCACCTTCGCCAGTTTCAAACAAGTGTAATGAACCATCTGTAGCAGTTTCTCTAAAGCCTAGAACATTTTCAAGAACTTGTTTGTAGAAATCAAAGTCAGCGATACGAACGTGTACACGTCCTAGACCAGTAATACCAAATTCTGTTGGTACGGGACCGTTTTGCCATGCTGTACCAGATGCGACACCAGTGTCTTTTTCATCTGAAATTAACTGGTAAAGTTGTTCGTCAAAATCTTGAAAATCAAGCACTTTACGGCCAAATTGCTCGTAAATACCTGAGTGTTTGATGGCGTAGTGGTCGAAGCGTTTTATCCAATAATCTAAGGCGCGATCATTTGGCACACGTAGTCCTGAACGGAAAATTTCGTTTGTTCCGCGTTGGGCTTTTTGAATACCTGGGAAGTCAAAGAAGGTAATATCTGTTCCTGGATTTCCGCGGTCATCAGCAAAGAATAGGTGGTAAGTTTGGATATCATCTTGGTTAATCGTCTTTTTAACTAAACGCATACCGAGAATAGTTGTAAAAAAGTCATAGTTTTTTTCTGCACTACTCGTAATAGCAGTGATGTGGTGGATACCGATTAATGGTTTCATAAATAAAAAATCTCCTCTCAAATTAGCGGCTGTCAAATACTTCTAATTCGTAACAAATAAATTATATCTCGAATTCGAAGTAAATGCAAGTAAAAGGAAAAAATAATTCGTTGATGTATAATAAGGTATCTCATTAAATTTTCAAAAAACGAAAAATCACCTTTATCAAAGAGGAGAGTGGCACGATGCTTGAAAATGGAATTATGATGCAGTATTTTGAATGGGAATTACCGAATGATGGGCAATTATGGAAAAAACTAAAAGAAGATACTCCGCACTTAAAAGAAATTGGGGTGAGTGCAGTCTGGCTACCACCTGCCTATAAAGGAACGGAACAAAAGGATGTCGGTTATGGTGTGTATGATTTATACGACCTAGGTGAATTTGACCAAAAAGGGACTGTTCGCACAAAATACGGTACGAAAGAGGAGTACTTGGCAGCTATTGAAACGCTTCATGAACATAATATCTCTGTCTATGCAGACGTTGTTTTAAACCACAAAGCTGCTGCTGATGAGGCAGAGCGCTTCTATGCAGCTGAGGTCAATCCAGATAACCGTCAAGAAAAACTAACAGATTTTTATGAAATCGAAGGCTGGACTAAATTTACCTTCCCTGGACGAGGAAAGACTTATTCTGATTTCCAATGGCATTGGGAACATTTTACAGGGACAGACTTTAATAAAGAAAATGAGAAGGAAGCCATCTATCTTATTAAAGGCTTGAACAAAGGTTGGAGCGATAACGGCTTAGTTGATGATGAATTTGGTAACTATGACTATTTGATGTACGCTGATATTGATTTTCAAAATCCAGCAGTTGTTGAAGAGATTAAACGTTGGGCGCACTGGTATATTGAGGAAACAGGCGTAGATGGTTTCCGTTTAGATGCTATTAAACACATTAATCGTAACTTCATTAAAGAATTAGTGGCAGACATTCGAGGGAACGGCCGTCCTGATTTCTTTGTCGTTGGTGAGTATTGGAAGAATGACTACGGGACGATTCAAGATTATTTAGAAGCAACGGAATTTTCAATTGACTTGTTTGATGTGACCTTGCATTACAATCTTCACCAAGCGTCAAAGGCGGGTGCTGATTATGACTTGCGGCAGATTTTTAAGGATGCCTTAATTAACAAGGATCCGGTCAATGCTGTTACATTCGTCGATAATCATGATTCACAGCCGGGTCAATCCTTAGAATCCTACGTAGAGCCATGGTTTAAACTATTAGCCTATGCCATTATTTTACTGAGACGTGAGGGCTTCCCATGCTTATTCTATGGGGATTATTATGGCATCGGTGGTGAAAATCCGATTGAACCTTTTACAGATAGCTTGAATAAATTACTTTATTTAAGAAGTAACCATGCTTACGGTGAACAACAGGATTATTTTGACGATGCTAACTATGTCGGTTGGACACGTATGGGAGATGAGGAGCACCCTTATGGTATGGCCGTCGTCATTGCAAATAAAGACCAAGACGGAGTTAAGGAGATGCATGTTGGCGAACAATATGCCGGCGAAACATTCGCTGATTATCT
This sequence comes from Jeotgalibaca arthritidis, assembly GCF_011100465.1. NCBI lineage: Bacteria > Bacillati > Bacillota > Bacilli > Lactobacillales > Carnobacteriaceae > Jeotgalibaca > Jeotgalibaca arthritidis. The sequence goes on along the minus strand of NZ_CP049740.1, from coordinate 1,003,065 downwards.
TGGACATCTGGAGGATAAGATTGTGATTGATGAAAATGGGTGTGGTCAATTCCCCGTAGCAGGTAATTCTGTTTCAGTTTGGGTAAAGGATGCCGTCACACCAGAAGAAGCTTATAACGAAGAGATTATTTAAAGCAAAGAAAGAAGCCCAAGAACGAGTCTTGGGCTTCTTTCAGGTGGAGGATGGTATATAGTAAGAAAATAGAGATAATAAATTAAGGAATAGTGATTACTTCTTCAGTATCTGCATCGAAGAAATGAATCTTATTCATGTTGAAGGCAAGTTCTATAACAGAACCTGGCTCATGGTAGTCACGTGCATCTACACGAGAGATAAACTCTGTGTCGCCCACTTTACTGTATAGCATTGTTTCAGCACCAAGTAATTCTGATACAGAAACTTCTGCTTTAACAGTGGAACCTGGGTTTGCGTCGATTACTACTTGTTCACTTTGAATGTCTTCTGGACGAATACCAAATACAACTTTTTTGTTGTTGTATCCTTTTTGTTCGAGTACTTTCCATTTACCTTCAGGAAGTTTCAGGTTTAATCCTTTTCCATCTGAAATGACACCATCTTTCAATGTAACATTGAAGAAGTTCATTGCAGGGGATCCGATGAATCCAGCTACGAATAAGTTCACTGGTGTATCATAAACTTCTTTTGGACTACCAATTTGTTGAATGAATCCGTCTTTCATGATAACAATACGGTCAGCCATGGTCATCGCTTCTGTTTGGTCATGGGTAACATAAATAGTTGTTGTATTTAAGCGGCGGTGTAATTTTGCAATTTCAGCACGCATCGCTACACGTAGTTTTGCATCCAAGTTTGATAAAGGCTCATCCATTAAGAAGACTTTTGCATCACGAACGATTGCACGTCCTAAAGCAACACGTTGACGTTGTCCACCGGATAAAGCAGCTGGTTTACGGTCTAAGTATTCACGTAATCCTAAGATGTCTGCAGCATTTTCAACACGTTCTTTGATTTCTTCTTTTTTGTATTTACGAAGTTTCAAACCAAATGCCATGTTATCGAATACAGTCATATGAGGATATAGCGCATAGTTTTGGAAAACCATTGCGATATCGCGGTCTTTAGGAGCCACGTCGTTCATCACTGTTTCGCCAATCTTCAATTCACCTTCTGTAATATCTTCCAATCCAGCAATCATACGAAGTGTTGTTGATTTCCCACATCCAGATGGACCAACGAATACGATGAACTCGCGGTCTTGGATTTTTAAATTGAAATCAGTAACTGAATAGTTTTCAGCATTATCATATTTTTTGTATATGTTATTTAGTTCCATATTTACCATTATGAATTACCGTCCTTTTTGAATGTTTGTTTACAAGACCTATCTTAAATGAAAGCGTATCACATTGCTAAGTCAATCTGACTAAAAATGAAAGCGATTTTTTGTGCAAGATGACCAAAGACACTAAAATGGTCGAAGCGTCTATAAATTAAGAGAAAAACAAATAGTTTTTGAGGCTTTCTAGCGTCATTTACCTTATTATTTGTTATAATCTAATCAGTCTATGAAAATGACCATTGAAAGGAAGATTAAATGAGAAGCAGAGGATTTGAAATCGTAAGTAAATATGAAGGGGCAGGCATCAAATTGCCGAAGCGTGCGACATCGCATTCAGCTGGATACGATTTTGAAGCAGCTGCAGACACCGTGTTGCCATCCATTTGGAATACCTTCTTTAAGCATAATAAAAATGCTTCTCCCAAAGGCATTACACCTGTTTTAGTCCCAACCGGTATTAAAGCATATATGAAAGAAGACGAATATTTGCAACTGACTAACCGTTCAAGTAACCCGATTAAACATTTTCTTGTATTACCGAATGGTGTTGGTGTAGTCGATGCAGATTATTATAATAATGAATCGAACGAGGGCGAAATCTTTTTCCAACTCTTGAATTTCGGTTTAAAAGACAAGCTTATTAAAAAAGGTGACCGTATTGGACAAGGTATCTTCCTACCGTTCTTAAAGGCTGATCAAGACGAGCCAACCGATAAAACTCGAACAGGCGGATTTGGTTCATCTGACGACCAATAGGCTTAAATATGGTAAAATAACTATGAAAAAATAAAAAGAGGAGAGGGATAAATGGCTAAGAAACGCTCCATTAAATATGTTTGCCAAGCCTGTGGTTACGAATCTCCAAAATGGTTGGGTCGATGCCCTAACTGTGGTGGCTGGAACCAAATGGAAGAAGAAAAAGAAGCACTCGTTGCATCAGCTAATCATCAGCCGCGTGTGAATTTTACCGGACAAACAGCAGAAGCTGTGGCTATTCAAGATATTAAAGTTGAAGATATTCCGCGTATTCCAACAGATATGGAAGAAGTCAACCACGTTTTAGGTGGTGGAATTGTTCCAGGTTCCCTTATTCTAATCGGGGGTGATCCCGGAATTGGGAAATCAACCTTACTACTACAAGTTTCAGCTCAAATTAACAACAAAAACATCCCCGTTCTCTATGTGTCCGGTGAGGAAAGCTCAGGACAGATTAAAATGCGGGCAGAGCGTCTAGGTGTAAAGGGTGCTGATTTTTATATTTATCCAGAAACCGATGTGGACGCCATTAGCACGACTATTGAAAAGTTAAAACCAAGACTTGTTATTATTGACTCTATCCAAACGATGATAAAGGGCAGTAATGACAGTTCAGCAGGTAGTGTGTCACAAGTTCGTGAGGCAACGCAAGACTTTATGCGTATTGCCAAGACGAATAATATTGCTATTTTCATTGTTGGACACGTTACTAAAGAAGGAAATATTGCGGGACCAAGAATGCTGGAGCATATGGTGGATACAGTATTGTACTTTGAAGGTGATCGTCACCATACCTTCCGGATTTTAAGGGCAGTTAAGAACCGTTTCGGCTCAACTAATGAAATTGGTGTCTTTGAAATGAATGAAGGCGGCTTAAGAGAGGTGTCGAACCCTTCTGAAATGTTTCTTGAAGAACGCTTAGCAGGGGCTTCGGGATCAGCGATTGTTGCTTCTATGGAAGGAACGAGACCTATTTTAGCTGAGATTCAGTGTTTGATTACACCAACTGTTTTCGGAAATGCCCGTCGCACTGCGTCAGGCTTAGATCATAACCGAGTATCCTTGATTTTAGCTGTTTTGGAAAAACGAGCGGGACTTCTGCTTCAAAACCAAGATGCCTATTTCAAATCAACGGGTGGGGTTAGATTGGATGAACCAGCCATTGATTTGGCATTAGCCGTTAGTGTGGCATCTAGTTATTATGATACAGATACGTCAGCTACTGAATGTTTTGTTGGCGAGATTGGTTTGACTGGTGAAATTAGACGAGTTAACCGCATTGAACAACGGGTTAACGAAGCTGTTAAACTGGGCTTTAATAAGATCTATATCCCTAAAAATAATTTTGCTGGTTGGAAACATCCAGAAGGTATTACGATTGTAGGGGTAGCATCTGTTCAAGAAACGCTGAGAAAGGTATTTCCAAATCGAAATTAGAAAGGAGGAATAACGTGAAGAAGAAAATTATTTCAATCATATTTTTAATTGTAGGGGGCAGTATTGGTTTAAGTATCATGCCTTACCTATGGGAATTAGCGACTATTGAAAAGATATTTTTAAACAATCAATTCGTCAACTTTGGAATTGGCGCACTTATATTCTTTTTACTTTCTTTATTAATGACGAATGCTATTCTAGATCTCTTCAAGAAAATAGAGAATTACTTCAGTAAGCAGTCTGCTAGCTTCTTGCTATTTGGTGCTTTAGGGATTATTATCGGTCTTATTTTAGCTTGGTTGGTGAGTATCCCACTCGCTGCTTTTAATATTTCTTTCATTAGTAATGTTTTGCCATCTATTTTATCGATTGTATTCGCCTATCTTGGTTTTTACGTGGGAACAACGCGGATTGAAGATTTTCGTAAATTATTTGTGCCTAAAAAGCGTCCGGATGAGGGTGTTTTACTAGAGAGAAAAGCTGATAGTGACTTCCGTAAATACAAAATCCTTGATACAAGTGTTATTATAGATGGACGTATTTATGAGATTGCGAAGACAGGCTTCTTGGAAGGTATATTGGTAATTCCAAACTTTGTGCTTCGTGAGTTGCAGTACATTGCTGACTCATCTGACAGCTTAAAACGTGTCAGAGGTCGCCGTGGTCTAGATATTTTAAACAGCCTTCAAAAAGAAGAAGTGATGCCAGTTGAGAGTTATGACGGTGAGTTTGAAGAAATTGCTGAAGTAGACAGTAAGCTGATTCGTTTAGCTAAGTTAATCGATGGTGTTATTGTAACCAATGACTACAATCTAAATAAAGTAAGTGAGTTTCAAAATGTTCCTGTTTTAAATATTAATGAATTGGCTAATGCCGTTAAACCAGTTGTGATTCCAGGTGAAAACATGACGGTAACCATTGTTAAAGCCGGAACAGAACGTCATCAAGGGGTTGCTTACCTCGATGACGGCACGATGATTGTTGTCGAAGACGGTCAACACTATATGAATAAAACCATTAGTGTTGTTGTAACCAGTGCCCTTCAAACAGCAGCGGGTCGCATGATTTTTGCGAAACCTGCTCATTCACAAAAAGGTCTAAAATAAAATTGATTTTTAAAGCAAATAAAGGAGAGTAAACCCATGTCTAAAAAAATTCGCGTTCGTTATGCACCAAGCCCTACAGGCCATTTACATATCGGTAATGCACGAACAGCCCTATTTAACTACTTATTCGCTCGTCACAATGATGGAGAGTTCATTATTCGTATTGAGGATACTGACTTAAAACGTAATATTGAGCGTGGTGAAGAAAGCCAGTTAGAAAACTTAGAGTGGTTAGGTATGGATTGGGATGAAGGTCCAGACAAACCAGGTGAATACGGTCCTTACCGCCAATCAGAACGTAAAGATATTTACGATTCTTACATTGATCAACTCTTACTCGCTAACCGCGCTTATAAGTGCTACTGTACAGAAGATGAGTTAGAAGAAGAAAGAGAAGCGCAACGTGCTCGTGGCGAAATGCCACATTATGCAGGTCGTTGTGCTCACTTAACAGCTGCTGAACAGCAAGAAAAAGAATCTCAAGGAATTACACCGGTTATTCGTTTCCGAGTACCAAAAGATAACACTTACTCATTTAATGACATTGTTAAAGGTGAAATCAACTTTGAAGCAAGCAGTGTCGGTGGCGACTTCATTATCCGTAAACGTGATGGTTTCCCAACTTACAACTTTGCCGTTGTTGTGGATGACCATTTGATGGCGATTAGCCATATATTACGTGGCGATGACCATATCGCTAACACACCAAAACAAATGATGATTTATGAAGCGTTTGGTTGGGAAGTACCTGAATTTGGTCATATGACATTAATCATTAACAGTGAAACGGGTAAAAAACTAAGTAAACGTGATGAGTCAATTCTACAATTCATCAGCCAATACCGTGATTTAGGTTACTTGCCAGAAGCGATGTTTAACTTTATTACATTACTAGGCTGGTCACCAGTCGGAGAAGATGAAATCTTTGGCCGTGAAGAATTAATTAAGATTTTCGATCCAGCTCGTTTGAGTAAATCACCAGCTGCTTTCGATTCTAAGAAATTGGAATGGGTTAACAACCAATACATGAAAGTAACAGACCTTGATGACGTGACACCACTTGCCTTAGAGCACTTGGTTGCTGCAGGACGTGTTGAAGCAGATGCTTCTGCTGAACGTAAGGAATGGGTTAAGAAACTTGTATCGCTCTACCATGAGCAAATGAGTTATGCAGCTGAAATCGTAGACCTATCAGAGCTATTCTTCTCTGAAACATTGGAATTCGATGAAGCAGAAAAAGAAGTCTTGAGCGGTGAAACGGTTCCTGTTGTCTTAGAAACGTTTAAAGCATTATTACCAACAGTAGAACCGTTTGAAGAAGCTGGTATTAAAGCAGCCATTAAACAAGTTCAAAAAGATACTGGTGTGAAGGGTAAAAACTTATTTATGCCAATCCGTATCGCGATTAGTGGCGAAATGCATGGACCAGAATTAGGTCAAACGATTGAAGTTCTCGGTAGAGAAAAGAGCTTGAACCATTTAGAACAAGCACTAAATTTAATTAAAAAATAAACATGATTAATAGTAACAGAATGCGGGCTCTTTCCTCAGACTAGAAGGGGTCCGCTTCTGTTAAGGTTAAACAGAAAGGAGCGACGGATGATTAAAATATACAATACGCTAAGTCGAGAAAAAGAAGCATTTCAGCCTATAGAAACAGGAAAGGTGAAGATGTATGTCTGCGGTCCGACTGTTTACAATTATATTCACATTGGTAACTCACGCAGCACAGTAGCCTTTGATACGGTACGTCGTTATTTTGAATACCGCGGTTATGAGGTTGAGTATGTTTCTAACTTTACAGACGTTGACGATAAAATCATCCGGGCTGCAAAAGAGATGAAGATAACACCGGCGGAAGTAGCCGATACCTTTATCAAGGCGTTTGAAGAAGATACCCAAGCATTAGGTGTTAAAACCGCCACTTTGCATCCTCGCGTTATGGATAATATCCCTGATATTATTTCATTTATTGATGTATTGGTTGAAAAAGGCTATGCCTATGCCGTTGATGGCGATGTCTATTACCGGACAGAAAAGTTTGAACGATATGGTAAATTGAGTGATCAATCCATCAAAGATCTAAAAATTGGCGCAAGTGAGCGTTTAGAAGACGAAGAAACTAAGAAAAAAGAAAATCCAATTGATTTTGCCTTGTGGAAATCCGCTAAAGCGGATGAGATTTCTTGGGACTCACCATGGGGTAAAGGTCGTCCGGGCTGGCATATTGAGTGCTCGGTGATGGCAACTAAATACTTGGGGGATACTATTGATATTCATGGGGGCGGACATGACTTAACCTTCCCTCACCATGAAAATGAAATTGCCCAAAGTGAAGCCAAAACAGGCAAAACATTCGCTAATTATTGGATGCACAATGGCTTTGTGACATTGGGTGATGATGGCGAGAAAATGAGTAAGTCGCTAGGGAACTTTATTTTAGTTCATGATATTTTGAAAGAATTAGACCCACAAATCTTACGCTTTTTACTAGCAACGTCTCACTACCGCCGTCCGATTAAATTTGGTGATAAGGCAGTCGAAGAAGCTCGTATTAATTTTGAAAAAATTAAACATGCTTACTCAAACGCTAGCTACCGTTTAAATGATGCTGTTGAATCGGCAGAGGATGACCAAGCTATAGTGGCAAACTTTACAGCTTTAGAAGCTAAGTTTGTTCAGGAAATGGATGACGACTTCCAAGCGGATAATGCCATGTCGGTTATTTACCTTTATGCTAAAGAAATGAACCTTTATACAGAGCGTTCAATTGTTTCTGAAGCGGTTCTGAAGCAAGCGATGGCATTGTTGGCAAATATGATGGCTGTCTTTGGTATTACGTTTGAAGAAGAGGGCATGCTAGATGATGACATTCAAGCACTGATTGATGAGCGTACACAAGCCCGCCTTGACCGTAATTTCGGACGTAGTGATGACATTCGTGATTACTTAAAAGAGCAAGGGATTATCTTGGATGATACGCCGCAAGGAACGAGATGGAGACGAGCATGACAGATAAGCAATGGGATTTACTAAATGGCCTAGCACTAGCTTATATAGGGGATTCTGCCTATGAAGTATTTATTCGCCAACACTTACTTGAAAAAGGGTGGACTAAGCCGAATGATTTACATAAACGCGCAACCCATTATGTATCTGCTAAGGCTCAGGCTGCACTAATGCATAAAATGTTAGAACTAGATGGCTTCCTAACTGAAGACGAAGCGGTTATTTACAAAAGAGGTCGTAATGCTAAGAGTCATACGATTGCTAAAAATGCAGATGTGACTACTTACCGGATTTCAACAGGCTTCGAGGCTGTTATGGGTTATTTGCATATGACAAACCAAAATGATCGGCTAAAGGAACTTGTCGATTGGTGTATTAAAGAAGTTGAGGATGAAAAATAATGAGCAAACAAAATAGAAAACCAAACCGCCAACGACCTGATAAGGATCAAAAGCGTCGCCCGCGCCCAAATCGTGCGGCACAGGCTGATAAAAAAGATGAGCGTGTTGAACAACAGAGCGAGGATTTCGTTGTTGGTAAACATGCTGTTCTCGAAACCTTAAAATCAGATCGTGATATTAACAAGTTGTTTTTACAAGAGGGTATCGGTGGCGATAAAATTGGAGAAATTTTAGAGCTAGCTAAAGAGCGACGTATTCAAATCCAAACCGTTCCTAAAAGTAAATTGGATTTACTATCAGATAACGGTGTTCATCAAGGGATTATGCTAGCAACAGCAGCTTATCAGTATGCGACGATGGATGACTTATTCGCTATTGCTGCTAAAAAGGAAGAAGATCCTTTCTTCTTAATTTTAGATGGCATTGAAGATCCACATAATTTGGGATCCATTTTACGAACAGCTGATGCAAGTGGTTGCCACGGTATCATTATTCCTAAACGTCGCGCAGTAGGATTAACCGGAACGGTTGCTAAAACATCGACAGGTGCCATTGAACATGTGCCGGTTGTCCGCGTTACCAACCTAAGCCAAACGGTTGCAGACTTAAAGGAACGCGGTGTTTGGGTGTTTGCTACCGACATGAAGGGCCAAGCATACCAACAATGGGATGCGACACTACCGCTAGCTCTTATCATTGGTAATGAAGGAAAAGGTGTTTCACGTCTTCTAAAAGATGCCGCAGATGACTTGCTAACGATTCCGATGACTGGACACGTTCAAAGTCTAAATGCTTCTGTAGCAGCAGGCTTAATGATGTATGAAGTGTTCCGAAAACGACACTTATCTTAAAAAAGAAAAGAGGTGAGATCATGAAGAAGAAGGACATCTTAGTTGTGGATGGGTACAACATGATTGGGGCATGGCCTGAGTTGGTAAATTTAAAAAATCGTGATCTCATCGAAGAGGCGAGAGATCGTCTTCTTCAAATTCTTTCAAACTACCAAGAGTTTGAAGGACGAGAAGTTTGGGTTGTGTTTGATGCCCAGTTTGTACCAGGTATTACGAAAGAGTATACCAAGTATCGGGTAAAAGTTGTCTTCACTGCACAAGGTGAGACAGCGGATACCTATATTGAAGGCATGGTAGACAAGCTAAAAACGGTTCTGTCTGAAGTGACAGTTGCAACCAGTGACTTAGCCGAACAGCAGCTCGTCTTCGCAAGAGGCGCTAACCGCATGTCTGCCAATGACCTTGCTAAGGAAATTAAACGCTCCAAGCAAGCCATTCAACAAGAAAGCCGGCACTTCAAAACCACATCCCAGCGCAAGCGCGGATCACTGTCAGAAGACCAGTTGGATTTGTTGAAGGATTTGAGGGAGCAGTTGACAAACAAATAAAGCCATATTAAATCTGGGGGGACTTTAATAATGCTAAAAGAAGAATTAGTGCGCAATAATGATAACGCTTTCCAAATGGAAGAGGCGATTCAGCTAATGAAGGAAGGGGATATGTCTTCTTATGAGGATGTCTTCAACTGTTTCACTCCGCTCGTCCATTATTTTTCAAAAAAGTACAAAATAAAAGATTTTGATGCAGATGATATTTTTCAAGAAGCAAGAATCATTCTCTTACATTGCATCAAAGAATATGATGGCAGACGAGGGCTTAATTTTCCTGGTTTCTACAAATTGATGCTGAGAAATCGTATTTACAGTTTAATTAGGCGTGAGCAAGCACTGAAAAGAAAAAATGAATATAATGATATCTCTTATTCACAAAGGCCAGATGATCAGTTGCTAGATTTTTGTGTAGATGAAGCGCGTCAAATCGAATACGAAGGACTAGAGGATATTATTCATGTCAGAGAAGTGTCGAGTGGTTACTTCGAGACATTATCTGTATTTGAACAAGAGGTCTTCCGTTACTTTATTAAAGGGGATAGTTATGAGGCTATAGCTGCTAAAACGGCTAAGTCTCCAAAGCAAGTTAAGCATGCCTACGATCGATGCTTACAAAAGTTAAAAGTGATTCTCTGGTAATTCTATAATAGTCAAAAATATGCTAAACTAAGGAAAGAATTCAATTACATTAGGAAGATCAGGTCTGATAATGAATAAAAATAAACGATTAATATATATTTCCTTGTTAGCAGCACAAGGCGTTGTGATTACGCTACTTGAGCGTTCCATTCCCTTTCCATTTGCCTTTGCGCCGGGAGCTAAATTAGGTTTGGCTAATATGGTCACTATTCTAGCCTTGTTTACCTTGCCTTATAAAGACAGTTTTAAAGTGGTTTGGATGCGGTTAATTATTTCTACCTTTTTAGGTGGAACTTTATCGACTTTTATGTATAGTTTTTCGGGTGCGTTTTTAAGTTATTTTGGTATGATTGCGGTTCGACGATTGGGACCAAAACGGGTTAGTTTAATTGGTGTGAGTGCGACGGGTGGGATTTTACATAATGTGGGGCAGTTGATTGTTGCATCCACTATCGCCCAATCTTTCAGTGTCATGCTTTATTTACCAGTTTTAGCGTTTACGGGTATTTTTTCTGGTATTGCGGTAGGTATTGCAGCTAATTATTTAATGGAGCATGTGGTTACTATCCAGAACTTTCAACGTCAAGAAGCGGAAAATGACCGTTTAACGAGAGCATGGTATCAGGCGAATTATACAAAAGAATATCAGCAATTAGAGTGAAAAGAGTAGGTCGAATAACGACCTGCTCTTTTTTTGCGATAAAACAGCCAAATAAAAAGATAATAGAATAAACATAGCCAGTCAAGCAAACGGTACCAATTAAAAAGTCTTAATAATCAAGTTTTCATTCAAATTTACATGGACATCTTTTCACAAGTATTCTATAATATTGGGGTGAGTTGATAAATAGTAAGTGAACTCTAGTTTGTTAAAAAATATACAGGCTCGAAAGGGCTAGGCACTTATTTTATTTTAGGAATTATAAAGGAGAGCATACAATGGCTAAAACAAATATTGTTGTGATTGGCGCTGGATTTGCTGGGGTAGCAGCAACGAAGAAACTTGCTAAACACTTTAAAAAGAATGACGATGTTTTAATCACGTTAATTGACCGTCACTCTTATCAAACATATATGACAGAACTTCACGAAGTAGCAGCGGGACGTGTTGAGCCCGACGCAATTCAGTATGACTTAAATCGTTTATTTAATCGCAATAGAAATGTCGACATCGTGACAGACGAAGTGACCCATGTTGATCATGCAACAAAAGTTGTGACAACAGCGAAAACAACCTTTAACTACGACCACTTAATCGTAGCAATGGGTGGAGAGCCAAATACATTTAACATTCCTGGTGTAGCTGAACACGGCTTCACTTTATGGTCATGGGAAGATGCTAACACTATCCGTCGTCATATTAAAGATACGGTAGAAGCAGCAGCAATTGAACATGATAAAGAAAAACGTCAAGCAATGCTAACGATGGTTGTTTCAGGTGCTGGATTTACTGGTGTTGAAATGATTGGTGACTTGATGGAATGGAAAGACCGCTTGGCAAAAGACAACAAACTTGACCCAGCCGAATTTAACTTCCATTTAGTTGAAGCAGCGCCAAACATTCTAGCGATGGTAACGGAGAAAGAAGCATCTAAAGCAGAACGTTACTTAGCTAAAAATGGCGTAAATATCATCAAAGGTAACGGTGTTGCTAAAGTTGATCCAGATGCAATTGAGTTAACAGATGGCACAGTTATTCCAACTCATACACTGATTTGGACAGCAGGTGTTAAAGCGAACTCTGATGCTGAAAATTATGGCATTGAATCGGCACGCGCAGGACGTTTAGTTGCTAATAAATACATGGAAGCTCAAGGTGTTGAGGATGTTTACTTGGCAGGGGATATCGTTTACTACGAAGAACCAGACAAAGACAACCGCCCTGTTCCTCAAATTGTTCAGAGTGCTGAACAAACAGGACACACAGCAGCAGCTAACATTATTGCTAAAATCGAAGGTAAAGAAAAGACAGAACATAAAGGAAACTACCAAGGTTTCATGATTTCAATTGGTTCACGCTACGGTGTTGCTTACTTGATGGATAAAATCCATTTGAGCGGTTTCTTAGCGATGGCAGTTAAACATTTAATTAACTTGGTTTACTTCCTAACAATTGGTTCATTGTTCTACTTTGTTAAATATATCCATCACGAATTCTTCCATATTAGAGATGGCCGTAGTATTTTCCGTAAACACTTATCTCGTTATGGTAATGTATTGTGGAATTTACCACTACGTGTATTCTATGGTAGTATGTGGCTTTTTGAAGGGGTCAAGAAAATGTTTGGTCTATTCGGCTCAACATCTTGGTTTGGTAATGAGGTTGTCCTACCCTTCTCATGGTTGCAAGACCCAACCTCTGGTGCATCTGAAACAGTTGAAGAAGTTTCTAAAGCAGTCTTTGGATTAAACTATGTTTACGGTGAAGAACCAATGATGGTATTGAAAGAAATGCCAGGTTGGTTTGCTAAGATCATGGAATTCATGATTCCAAACGTGGAAGTTGCTCTATTCTTCCAAAAATTCATGACACTTGTTGAAATTGCAATTGGTTTAGCGATTATTTTTGGCTTGTTTACATGGTTAGCAAATGCTGCTACAGTAGCGCTTGTTGTATCATTCTGCTTGTCAGGTATGTTCTACTGGGTAAATATGTGGTTCGTGCCAGTCGCAATCTCATTGATGAACGGATCAGGTCGTGCGTTCGGTCTAGATTATTATGTGATTCCATGGATTTCCAATAAGCTTGGTAAATGGTGGTATGGTGACATTAAGTCAATTTACGAGCCAGGCGAAGCTAAATAAGAAGCAAAAATAAAACCAACGGAGGTTAAGGTAGGGAAACTTGCCTTAATCTCTGTTTTTGTTTATCTTTAAGGAAGAAATATGAAAGTGGTCTCAGATGGAGGCGGGGATAGAAGATGAAATATATAAAGATGATACGTCGAGGGGACGTTATTATTGTTGTCGTGTTGATGATCGCCTCTTTTTTACCATTAGGTGTCTTTAGTTATCGTCAGGCTACGGCTGATGAAGCAACGATACAAGCTGTGGTAAAGGTAGATGGTGAGGTTGTAAAAGTTTTTGATTTAGTTGATGATGGTGAAACAGAAATATTCCATTATCACGATGATCATGGACACGAAAATACGATTGTTCGCAACGGGGCATCCGTTGAGATGATAGAAGCCAATTGTGGCGACCAAGTGTGTGTGCGTATGAATGCTGTCGATGCTGTTGGTGAAACGATTCTTTGTTTGCCACACCGATTATTAGTAGAAGTAACATCAGACGAACCGGTCGATCAACCGGAAGATAGCCTAGATGTCCTTTCAGACAGCCGGCATGTAACAGGGAGGGAAAGTTAATGATGAACGTCCATCCAATGTGGAATGAATACCCAGCCCTGCGTGATGAATTAGCAGCCACTCTATCTCTGATTGAACAACATTTAACGATTAATAATAGAGATGTTCAAGATAAAATAAAAGAAATGCTTGCTTCAGGAGGTAAATTACTCCGACCGGCCTACACGCTACTGTTTTCCCAATTCGCTACTGATCGTAATGTGGAGAAGTCACGAGCATTAGCAGCGGCTGTGGAAGTGTTGCATATGGCAACGCTTATTCATGACGATGTGATTGATGAATCGGCAACGCGTCGCGGGCAAGATACTTTGAATACAGCTTATAGTAATCGAGTTGCTGTTTACACAGGAGACTATTTATTTACGGTTTGTTTTGGTCTCCTGCAAGATTATGTGACAGATTCGAACGAAGTACCCTTAAATACGAAAGGTATGGAAACCATTTTAATTGGCGAATTGAATCAAATGTCTCGTAAGTATGCCGTTAATATGCGGATGCGGGATTACCTGAGTCAAGTCAAAGGGAAAACGGCTCAGCTGTTTGCCCTAAGTTGTTACTCTGGTGCCTATCAGGCTAATGATCGAATTGCTAGGCAAGCTTATCAAATTGGTAGTAACATCGGAATGGCCTTTCAAATTATGGATGATATTTTAGATTATTCCGAGACGGGTGCTGTGATTGGCAAACCTGCCATGCAAGATGTTCGCAATGGTATCTACACGGCACCGCTCTTATATGCGATGCAAACCCATAAAAAAGAAATTGAACCTTATCTCTTAAAAGGAGCAGCCATTTCCGATTCTGAAGTGCAAGAAGTGTTAGAGTTGGTTAAGGAAGCTGGAGGGATTGAGAAAGCTAGAACATTAGCTGAAAAGTACACCAATAAAGCATTAAAACAAATTAATCAATTGCCAGAAAACCAAGTAAAAATTACTATATCGCGCATTAGTGAACAAATGCTTGCCAGAAAATTTTAGAAAAACAGCTAAAGATAAAGGGTTTACATCTTTTTAAGTTAAAGAAAGATAAAAATATGAGAAAAAAGAATGCTTTTTTTTCTCATATTAATTACATTTTGTTTGCAATAGGTTACATACGGTGGTAATATTACGATGTAATGAATTTGTGAAGTTTTTGGCAGGTGGGCCGAGTTCTTTGCAGAAAAAATAAAAAGGTGGTATATGACATGGCTTTAAATAAAAAATTTTCAGCATTAACATTAACATTCGCTTCTACATTGCTTTTAGCAGCATGTGGCGGTAACGATACAGACACAACTGAAGCATCATCAGAAGCAGTAAGTTCAGAAGTAGCTAGCTCAGAAGCAGCAACTGGTTTACAAGACGGTACTTACACATTAGTTGAAAAGAACTTTGATGAGAATGGTTGGAAAGTTAACTTCACAATTGAAGTTGCTAACGGCAAAATCACAACTTCAGACTTCGACTATGTTAATGAAGCTGGTGAAAGAAAATCTGAAAATGATGACTACCAAGCAATGATGTCTGCTAAAACTGAAACTGGTGTAGGTCCACAAGATTTTATTCCAGAATTAAACGGACAATTAGTTGAAACACAAGATCCTTCTTCAGTGGAAGTTGTATCTGGTGCAACAAGTTCTTCAGAAGGCTTCGTTAAATATGCAGAAGAATTAGTAGCTGCTGCTGAAGCTGGAAACACAGACACAATCGAAATCGATAACTAAGAAACAATAGCGGAAAGAGGGCTGGGACATGTGTCCAGCTCTCTTTTTTTATAGACTAGGGGATTATAAGTTCAGCCATCAATGTCTAGCTCCCAAGTCCTGACCGAGTGAAAAAAAGATAAATTTACCCCATTGCGCACTTCGCTGCTCGCTAACGCATATCATTCGACTAACCCGCTGAAGCGTGAAGTCTCCTGACAATTCAGGGTCAAATTTCCTATTTTTTCATAGGCCAAGGCGGACTTGTCGGCTTTTCTTAGTGTTGCTGATTTTAGGGTATAACATGGTAAAATAGCGAGAGAAATATATAAGAGGTGGTTGAGATGAAAGAGTCCAAACGACTGTTAGGCGTTTTGGTTGTGATGTTGGGGCTTGTATTAGCGGGCTGTTCAAATGAAAAAGAAGTAGAACTGCGTAAGCAAGCGTATGAAGACACAGAATTTTTAATGGGGACCTATGTGTCATTGAGAATTTATAATGAAGGCAAAGAAGACGTTCTTGAGGACGGTTTTAATGTGGTACGCGAGTTGGCAGATAAGATTACCGGAGAAACGGTTGAATCTGATATTTCAAAAATCAATGCCGCGGCAGGTGACCATGCGGTAGTTGTATCAGAACCAGTTTATGAATTATTGAAGATTGCTGATAGCTATAGTGATGAGATGGATGGTCAGTTTAATTATGCTATTGGTTCGATTACTAACTTGTGGCGAATCGGCTTTGATGATGCTCGGAAACCGAGCCAAGAAGAGATTGACCAAGCTTTATTAGCTATTGATTTTACAGAAGTTACCTTTAACGATGAAGAGCAATCGGTCTACTTGCCTAATGAGGCGATGGCTCTCGATTTAGGTGCGATTGCTAAAGGATACATTGCAGACCAAGTTCGTGATTTGTTTGAAGAAGAAGGTATAACGAGCGCAATTATTGATTTAGACGGGAATGTCTTTGTTATGGGTGGTTCACCAAGTCGTGACGGCGAAGTTTGGCGTGTTGGTATTCAAGACCCATTAGGTGTTCGCGGGTCGAGTGTTGGCTCCACTGTCCAATCGGATCGCTCAATTGTGACGTCAGGTATTTATGAGCGTTATTTAGAGGTTGACGGTCAGCTCTACCATCATTTAATGGATCCGAAAACAGGTTATCCCTTTGACAATGAAATCGCAGGCGTTTCTATTATTTCGGAAGACTCTGTTGATGGAGATACCTTGTCGACCCTTGTGTTTGGTTTAGGAGTTGAGGCAGGCTTGGATTATATTAATAGCCGTGATGATGTGGATGCTGTCTTTATTACGAAGGATAATAAAGTCTATTTATCAGAAGGTATTAAGAATAATTTTGAACTGACAAATCAATCATACACATTGGTAGAGGAGTAGAGTAAATATGTTAACCATGCCCGTTTTTTTAGAACTCGTTGAAATTAAGACGAAGCTTGCGAGTTTATTTCCCTTTTTATTAGGTACTTTGTTTTCAGCGTATTATTTTTCGTCTTTTGACGGCTGGAACACCCTTTTGTTTTTTGTAGCGATGATTATTTTTGATATGGCAACGACAGCTATTAACAACACCATGGATTATGTCAAAGCTAAGAATACGGAATACCGTGACGGTGAGAACATTCTAGGTCGAGCAGGTATTTCAGTCGAAAAGGCAACGCGTCTCATCGTGACCATGGTGATGGTGGCAGCTGCTATGGGGATTGTCTTAACTTACCGAACAAATAGTTTGTTGTTAGTTATTGGAGCAATTTGCTTTTTAATTGGTATCTTGTATACCTTTGGTCCGTTTCCGATTTCCCGTATGCCGCTTGGTGAAGTGCTGTCTGGCTTGACCATGGGCTTTGGTATTTTCTTTATTGCAGTTTTTATTAATGTGCCGGGAAATGAACTGATGACGTTGGTGATTGATTGGCCCGCTTTTCGTTTAGAGGGACATTTGTTGAATGTTTTAATTGTCTTTCTAAATGCTTTGCCGCTTGTCTTTACGATTGCTAATATCATGCTTGCTAATAACACCTGTGATTTTGAAACGGATGTGAGTAATCACCGCTATACGCTAGTCTACTATATAGGTAAACCACTTGCGTTGAAGTTATATGGCTTGTTGTACTATGGTGTTTTTGCGGCGGTCATCTTAGCCGTAGTGTTGAGGGTGACGACCATATGGATGCTGCTTGTTGTTTTGTTATTCCCGCTTGTTCAAAAAAATATTAAAACTTTCCAAGCTAATCCGGATAAAGCAACGACATTTGCGATTGCAATTAAGAATCTTGTTCTGATTCATGGGGTTCAAATTGTAGCCCTAGTGTTAGCTTTAGTATTCTCATAATTTGAAAAAGTCGATTGACAAGAAAGCTCGATAGCTCTACTATAAAGGGGTATATCTATTTTTAGTTAACGGATTTAATAAAGAGTAATAATTGAAGAGAGGTGAGCGACGATGGTTCAAAGAAATACTGCGCTAGCTTGTACTGTATGTGGTTCGAGAAATTATACCATTACACCTACTGAAAAAAGTCGCACGAGACGTTTAGAAGTTAAAAAGTTCTGTAGATATTGTGGTAAACACACGTTACACAAAGAAACGAAGTAATTTTTAATAAGAGGAGTGGGACAGACGGTGAAATTTCTAAAGAGTGTTAAGGACGAAATGAAATTAGTAACTTGGCCAACAGGAAAAGAATTAACGCAATACACAAGTACAGTTGTTGTGACCGTTCTTTTATTCGCTGTATTTTTTGCAGTAGTTGATTTTGGGATTAGTGAATTGTTAGGATTACTTTTAAACTAATTTTTACTGCCCATCAGTGAGTGCATATGGTAAAATAATGCTTGTTTTGCTATAATGTGGTCGATAAAGAAAACCTTTCTTAGAAGAAAGGTTTTTTATTATACGGTAAATAACTTGAGACAAATAATAGGAGAGAAGTGAAAAAGGATGGAAACAATCGAAAATGAAAAAAGTTGGTATGTTCTACATACTTACTCTGGTTACGAAAACAAAGTTAAAATGAACCTTGAGTCACGTGCACAAAGCATGAATATGGAAGATTATATTTTCCGCGTTGTTGTTCCTGAAGAGGAAGAAATTGAAATGAAAGACGGCGAAGAAAAGAAAAAAACCCATAAAACATTCCCTGGTTATGTATTAGTGGAAATGATTATGTCAGATGAATCTTGGTACGTGGTTCGTAATACACCAGGTGTAACAGGTTTTGTTGGCTCTCACGGAGCAGGAAGTAAACCAGCACCATTACTACCAGATGAAATTGAATGGATTCTGAAACGTATGGGTATGAGTACACGTATTCACAATATGACATTTGAAAAAGGCGAGAGCGTGACAATCACTGAAGGAGCCTTCAATAACTTGTCAGGTACAGTTGAAGAAGTGGATGCAGAAAAAGGTAAGTTGAAAGTTCTCATCGAAATGTTCGGTCGTGAAACAATCGCAGAACTCGATTACGATCAAGTTGATAAGATTTAAAAAGCGGATTTTCCGCTTTTTTTATAAATGCTATTGCATTACTGAAAATGACCTGTTATAATCTATCAGTGCGTTTAGGCGCATTGTAAGTGTGGGAGGGGAAATCTTAACCCCATTAAACCACATCACGAACAATCAAGGAGGTATGTATCGTGGCTAAAAAAGTTATGAAATTAGTTAAGTTGCAAATTCCTGCAGGTAAAGCATCTCCTGCTCCACCGGTAGGTCCTGCGTTAGGTCAAGCTGGCGTTAACATTATGGGATTCTGTAAAGAATTCAACGCTCGCACTCAAGAACAAGCAGGTTTAATTATTCCAGTTGTAATCACTGTGTTTGAAGACCGTTCATTCACTTTCATTACAAAAACTCCTCCAGCTCCAGTTTTACTTAAAAAAGCTGCTGGATTGGACAAAGCATCTGGAGAACCAAACAAAAACAAAGTTGGCTCTGTAACTCGTGATCAAGTAAAAGAAATTGCTGAAACAAAAATGCAAGATTTAAATGCAGCAGATATAGAAGCTGCTATGCGTATGGTCGAAGGTACTGCTCGCTCAATGGGTATTACTGTTCAAGACTAATAATCAGGCAGCTTCTCATGCAGCTTGTTACTTCGTTAAGAAGGATTCAGGTTGCAAGTGGGAGGTAAATCCGTTAAAACCACAATCAAGGAGGAAATATCATGGCTAAAAAAAGTAAACAATTCCGTGCTGCTCTTGAGAAAGTAGAAACATCAAAACAATATACTATTGAAGAAGCAATCGCATTGGTAAAAGAAATTGATTTTGCTAAATTCGATGCAACAGTTGAAGTTGCATACCGTTTAGGAATCGACACTCGTAAAAATGATCAACAAATCCGTGGGGCAGTTGTATTGCCACATGGTACAGGTAAAACACAACGCGTTTTAGTATTTGCTAAAGGTGACAAAGCTAAAGAAGCTGAAGCAGCTGGAGCAGACTACGTAGGCGACGCAGACTTGTCTCAAAAGATTCAAGGTGGCTGGTTCGACTTTGACGTTGTTGTTGCAACACCTGACATGATGGGTGAAGTAGGTCGTCTAGGACGCGTCTTAGGACCTAAAGGCTTGATGCCAAACCCTAAAACTGGAACAGTTACAATGGACGTAACAAAAGCTGTTGAAGAAATCAAAGCTGGTAAAGTTACATACCGTGCTGACAAGCAAGGTAACATCCATGCTCCAATCGGAAAAGTTTCTTTCGATAACGAAAAATTAATCGAAAACTTAAAAACTATCCACGATGTTGTTTTGCGTGCTAAACCAGCATCTGCAAAAGGTCAATACATCAAAAACGTGAGTGTAACATCTACATTTGGCCCTGGTGTTAAAGTAGACGCAACATCAGTTAAATAATTTTAAATATAACTTGACCTAGATGATTGTCTCTGTTACAATCATCTAGGTTAATTATATGTCTTACCGTAGACAGCAGGGGACGCAAGTCTTAATAACCTGCCGAGGAAGAATCCAGTTCATAACAACGGATCCTCTATGTCTAGGTGGCATAGAGTTTTTTGTTTATTCAAAAAATTCTATCAAAATCTCAGGAGGTGAACGATAAGATGAGTGAAGCTGCTATTGCTAAAAAACAACTACTAGTTGAAGAAGCTACTGCTAAATTGCAAGGATCTGCTTCAGTTGTCGTAGTTGACTACTTAGGTCTTACTGTTGCTGAGGTGACAGAACTAAGAAAACAATTACGTGAAGCTGGCGTTGAAATGCAAGTATTGAAAAACTCAATCATTTCTCGCGCTGCACAAGCTGCAGGTCTAGAAGGAATGGAAGATATTTTCAAAGGACCAACTGCTGTAGCATTTAGTACAGAAGACGTTGTAGCACCTGCGAAAATTATGGCTGAGTTTGCTAAAACAGCAACTAAGCTAGAAATTAAAGGTGGCGTTATCGAAGGTAAAGTTTCTTCTAAAGAAGAAATTGAAGCTCTTGCTAAACTACCAAACCGCGAAGGTATGCTATCTATGTTACTTTCAGTATTGCAAGCACCTATTCGCAACTTTGCATTGGCTGTTAAAGCTGTATCTGAAAAAGATAACGAAGCTGCATAACAACCGATCAAACAGACACTCACTTAGTTGGGTTGTCTAACAAAAAAATCCAAAAAACAAAACAAACGGAGGAATTTAAAATGGCATTGAATATTGAACAAATTATTGCTGACGTTAAAGAAGCAACAGTTCTTGAATTGAACGACTTAGTAAAAGCTATCGAAGAAGAATTTGGTGTAACTGCAGCAGCTCCTGTAGCGGCAGCTGGTGGCGCTGGAGAAGCGGCAGCTGAAGAAAAATCTGAATTTGACGTAGAATTAACTTCTGCTGGAGATTCAAAAATTAAAGTAATCAAAGTTGTTCGTGAAGCAACTGGTCTAGGTCTGAAAGAAGCTAAAGCATTAGTTGATGGAGCACCAGGACTAATCAAAGAAGGTCTTTCTAAAGAAGACGCTGAAGCATTGAAAGCTCAATTAGAAGAAGTTGGAGCATCTGTAACAGTTAAATAGTCTGTTAAAGTGCTTAAGGGCTGGAACATTATGTTCCGGCCTTTCTTTTTGGACTAAAACCTAAAAATAAGATAGGATGTAGTTAAATAGAGTCTATGATGAGGAGTGATCGCTATGTCAGATCATTACTATACAAAGAATCCTAATGTAAAAAGCGATGAAACAACTTGGACCTTTCCACTAAAAGGAAAAGACTTCCGCTTTATTACGGATGCAGGTGTATTTTCAAAAGGGACAGTTGATTTTGGATCACGATTGTTGATTGATACATTCAAGCTTCCAGAAGAAACGACAGGGCCAATTTTAGATGTTGGTTGTGGGTATGGTCCGATGGGGCTATCTTTGGCTTATGCCTATCCCGATCGTATGGTTGAAATGGTTGATGTGAATGAACGTGCAATGGCTTTGGCTAGACGTAATGCAGCAGCAAATCATATTACCAACATCAAAGTTTATGAATCTTCTGCTTATGCTAGCGTTGAGGGCAAGAATCGGTTTGCTGCCATAGTGACAAACCCACCTATTCGTGCCGGTAAACAAGTCGTTCACCAAATATTAAGTGAAGCCTATGACTACTTAGAAGACAATGGAAGTCTAACTGCTGTTATCCAGAAAAAGCAAGGGGCGCCAAGCGCACAAAAGCTGATGGAAGAGGTTTTTGGCAACGTTGAAGTGATTGCCAAAGATAAAGGTTATTGGATTCTTCAAAGCCTAAAATAGTATTGACAAATTCAAGCTGCTTTGTTAAACTGTTAAGTACTGTAGACACATAAGATATATGGGAATCAGGTTGAAATATTGTCCAACCGCGGTTCTAAACGGCAAAAAACAAAAGACAGAGTAATTTTTATGGAAATTGCATCGATCTTTTGGTTTTTTTTTGTCAAAAATCAGGTCGTTGCAGTCGATTGTTAGCTAATTGTCACACTTGTAACGCAATTGTAATAAGTTAGTTTCAGTATCTCTAGTCAAATTTTATGAGGGGTGAAGAAGTTGTTAGGACACAATGTTAATTACGGGAAACATCGTACCCGCAGAAGTTACTCACGTATCAGTGAAGTTTTAGAACTTCCAAACCTGATTGAACTTCAAACAGATTCTTACAAATGGTTCTTGGAAAAAGGACTAAGAGAAATGTTTAGCGATATTTCTCCAATTGAAGATCATACAGGTAACTTAGCCTTAGATTTTTTGGATTATGAACTTCATACGCCAAAATACACAGTAGCAGAGGCTCGTCAACACGATGCAAACTACTCAGCTCCTATCTATGTTAAGCTTCGTTTAATCAATAAAGAAACGGGCGAAATTAAAGACCAAGAAGTTTTCTTCGGAGACTTCCCATTGATGACAGAAATGGGAACATTCATCATCAATGGTGCAGAACGTGTTATTGTATCGCAATTAGTACGTTCACCAGGTGTTTACTACCACAATAAGATTGATAAAAATGGTAAGGAAACATTCGGAAATACAATGATTCCAAACCGTGGTGCATGGATGGAATTTGAAACAGATGCAAAGGATATTTCTTATGTACGTATTGACCGTACGCGTAAAATCCCCCTATCTGTTTTAATTCGTGCGTTAGGGTTTGGATCAGATGACCAAATTTTAGAAATTTTTGGAAACAATGACAGCTTGAAGCTGACAATCGAAAAAGATGTTCATAAAGTATCTTCTGACTCAAGAACAGAAGAAGGCTTGAAAGATATCTACGAGCGTCTTCGCCCAGGTGAGCCAAAGACAGCAGACAGTTCTCGTAACTTACTATATGCGCGTTTCTTCGACCCAAGAAGATATGATTTAGCTCCTGTTGGACGTTACAAACTAAATAAAAAACTAAACATTAAAACAAGACTTTACAACCAAATCTTGGCTGAAACATTAGTTGATCCAGAAACAGGCGAAATTCTTGCTGAATCAGGTACAGAATTAAACCGTGAAGTAATGGATAGATTAAGTAGCCATCTTGATAATGGTTTGAACGAAGTTGTTTTACACCCATCTGAAGATGGTGTTGTAACAGAACCAGTTCACATCCAAGTTGTTAAAGTATTTTCAAAAGCAGACCCTGAAAAAATTATCAATGTGATTGGTAACGGCGAAATTGACGCAGAAGTTAAACATTTAACAACAGCTGACATTTTTGCATCTATCAACTACTTCTTCAACTTATATGAAGGATTAGGAAACATTGACGACATCGACCACTTAGGTAACCGTCGTATTCGTTCAGTAGGTGAATTACTGCAAAACCAATTCCGTATCGGTTTATCTCGTATGGAACGTGTAGTACGTGAGAGAATGTCTATTCAAGATGTTTCAACGATTACACCACAACAATTAATTAACATTCGTCCAGTAGTGGCTTCTATTAAAGAGTTCTTCGGATCTTCTCAGTTGTCACAGTTCATGGACCAAACAAACCCATTAGGTGAGTTGACGCACAAACGCCGTCTATCTGCACTTGGACCTGGTGGTTTGACGCGTGACCGTGCCGGCTATGAAGTTCGTGACGTTCACTACTCTCACTACGGCCGTATGTGTCCGATTGAAACACCTGAGGGACCTAACATCGGTTTGATTAACAGTTTGTCTTCATATGCAAAAATTAATGACTACGGCTTTATTGAAACACCATATCGTCGTGTTGACTGGAATACACATAAAGTAACAGATACCATCGACTATCTAACAGCTGATGAAGAAGATAATTTTGTTGTTGCCCAAGCAAACTCAATATTAAATGAAGATGGTAGCTTCGTTAACGACATTGTTATGGCACGTTACATCCATGATAACTTGGAAGTGCCGATTGAACGTGTTGACTACATGGACGTTTCACCAAAACAAGTAGTTGCGGTAGCGACAGCATGTATTCCGTTCTTGGAAAACGATGACTCCAACCGTGCATTGATGGGTGCCAACATGCAGCGTCAAGCTGTTCCGTTGATCAATCCTAAAGCTCCGCTTATCGGTACTGGTATGGAATACAAAGCAGCGCATGACTCTGGTGCAGCCTTATTGTGTAACAACGATGGTGTTGTTGAGTATGTTGATGCTAACGAAATCCGCGTACGTCGTCCAGACGGCGCACTTGATAAATACAATGTGATTAAGTTCCAACGTTCAAACTCTGGAACATGTTACAACCAACGCCCAATCATTAGCTTAGGCGAAGAAGTAGAAAAAGGTGACATTCTTGCTGATGGTCCATCTATGGAACAAGGTGAGATGGCACTTGGACAAAACATCTTAGTAGCCTTCATGACTTGGGAAGGTTACAACTATGAAGATGCGGTTATCATGAATGAACGTCTTGTTAAAGATGATGTTTATACATCTGTTCATATTGAAGAATATGAATCAGAAGCTCGTGATACAAAACTTGGACCTGAAGAAATCACTCGTGAGATTCCAAACGTCGGAGAAGACGCTTTGAAAGATTTAGACGAGCGCGGAATTATCCGTATCGGTGCTGAAGTTCGCGATGGCGATATTCTTGTTGGTAAAGTAACACCTAAGGGAGTAACTGAATTATCTGCTGAAGAACGTCTTCTTCATGCTATTTTCGGTGAAAAAGCACGTGAAGTTCGTGATACATCACTACGCGTACCACACGGTGGCGGCGGAATCGTTCATGACGTTAAAGTCTTTACACGTGAAGCAGGCGATGAATTATCACCTGGTGTTAACTTACTCGTTCGTGTTTACATTGTTCAAAAACGTAAAATTAGCGAAGGGGATAAGATGGCGGGACGTCACGGTAATAAAGGGGTTGTATCCCGTATTATGCCGGAAGAAGACATGCCATACTTACCAGATGGTACACCAGTTGATATCATGTTGAATCCACTAGGGGTTCCTTCTCGTATGAACATTGGACAAGTATTGGAATTACACTTAGGTATGGCTGCTCGCCAACTTGGTATTCATATTGCAACACCAGTATTTGATGGGGCAAGTGAAGAAGATGTTTGGGGAACAGTAGCAGAAGCTGGTATGGCGAAAGATGCTAAGACTGTCCTTTATGATGGTCGTACTGGTGAGCCATTTGACAACCGCGTTTCTGTTGGGGTTATGTACTACTTGAAACTATCCCACATGGTAGACGACAAGTTACATGCTCGTTCAACAGGACCATACTCTCTTGTTACACAACAACCACTTGGAGGTAAAGCTCAATTTGGTGGACAACGTTTCGGAGAGATGGAAGTTTGGGCACTGGAAGCTTACGGTGCTGCTTATACACTACAAGAAATCTTGACTTACAAGTCAGATGACGTTGTCGGACGTGTGAAAACTTACGAAGCGATTGTTAAAGGTGAATCAATTCCAAAACCTGGTGTTCCAGAATCATTCCGCGTATTAGTAAAAGAATTGCAAGCTCTAGGTCTAGATATGAAAGTATTAGACGAAAATAGAGAAGAAATCGAATTACGCGATATGGACGAAGAAGATGACGTTGTGAATTTCGAACGTTTAAACAAACAAACTGAAGTTAAAAAAGAAGATGCAGAAACTGAGGCAGGAGAAACAAGAGAGTAAACATAGCCGAACAAGGAACTGTCTGTTCCTTGTTCCTATCTGCTTTTTGTTTCTAAAACGTTCAGATTGGCTGTTAAAGTAGGATGAGCATATTGGGCAGCTCAGCAGAAAAGGGAGGGAAGCCCCTTGATAGATGTAAATAATTTCGAACAAATGCAAATCTCTTTGGCTTCACCTGATAAAATCCGTAGCTGGTCTTACGGGGAAGTTAAAAAACCAGAGACAATTAACTATAGAACATTGAAGCCTGAAAAAGAGGGTCTGTTCTGTGAAAGAATCTTTGGACCACAAAAAGATTGGAAATGTTCATGTGGAAAATATAACGGTATCCGTTATAAAGGTATCGTTTGTGACCGCTGTGGTGTAGAAGTAACGCGCTCTAAAGTTCGTCGTGAACGTATGGCGCATATCGAATTAGCAGCACCAGTTACACACGTATGGTACTTCAAAGGTATTCCAAGTCGTATGGGTCTTGTATTAGATATGAGTCCGCGTGCGCTAGAAGAAATCATTTATTTTGCAAGCTATGTGGTTATCGAACCAGGTGACGCAACATTAGAAGCAAAACAATTGTTAACTGAACGTGAATATCGCGAAAAACGTGCACAATATGGAAATAGCTTCCATGCTGCAATGGGTGCAGAAGCAATTAAACAATTACTTCAACGCGTTGACCTTGAAGCAGAATGTGAAGAATTAAAAGAACAACTAAAAACAGCAACAGGCCAAAAGCGTACGCGTGCTATCCGTCGTTTAGACATCTTGGATGCATTCCGCGTATCTGGCAACAAACCTGAGTGGATGGTTATGGACGTTGTTCCAGTTATCCCACCAGACTTGCGCCCAATGGTTCAATTAGAGGGTGGCCGTTTTGCAACAAGTGACTTGAACGATTTATACCGCCGTGTCATTAACCGTAACAACCGTTTGAAACGTTTGTTAGACTTAAATGCACCAAATATTATTGTTCAAAACGAAAAACGTATGTTACAAGAAGCAGTTGATGCTTTGATTGACAACGGTCGTCGTGGTCGTCCAGTTGTAGGACCAGGAAACCGTCCATTGAAATCTCTATCACATATGTTGAAAGGGAAACAAGGTCGTTTCCGTCAAAACTTACTTGGTAAACGTGTAGACTATTCTGGTCGTTCGGTTATCGTTGTAGGACCATTCTTGAAGATGTACCAATGTGGACTTCCAAAAGAAATGGCACTAGAACTATTTAAACCTTTCTTGATGAAAGAATTAGTTCAACGTGAATTAGCAGGAAATATTAAAAATGCGAAACGCAAAATCGAACGTATGGACGATGATGTGTGGGACGTTTTAGAAGAAGTTATCCGTGAACATCCGGTTCTATTGAACCGCGCACCGACACTACACAGACTAGGTATCCAAGCCTTTGAACCTGTTTTAGTTGAAGGTAAAGCGATTCGTCTTCACCCGTTAGTATGTGAGGCTTACAATGCCGACTTTGACGGTGACCAAATGGCCGTTCACGTTCCGTTAAGTGAAGAAGCACAAGCAGAAGCACGTCTATTGATGCTTGCAGCACAAAATATCTTGAACCCTAAAGATGGTAAACCAGTTGTTACACCATCTCAGGATATGGTTCTAGGTAACTACTACTTAACAATGGAAGAAAAAGGTGCGGTTGGAGAAGGTATGATTTTCTCTAATCCAAATGAAGTAGAAATGGCATACCAAAATGGTTATGTACACTGGCATACGCGTATTGCCTTGTATACAAAATCATTACCAGCTAAACCATGGAAGGATCACCAAAAAGATGCCCTTCTTGTAACAACTGTTGGTAAAGTTATGTTCAACGCTATTATGCCTGATGAGTTCCCATATTTAAACGAACCAACTCAAGAAAACTTAGAAGAAGCAACACCAGATAAGTACTTTATCGATGCAAGTACAAACGTGAAAGAATTTATTGAAGCACAAGAAATTGTAGGACCATTTAAGAAGAAAAACATTGGTAATATCATTGCTGCTGTCTTCAAAAAATTCCATGTTACTGAAACATCACGCATGCTTGATAAGATGAAAGACTTGGGTTACAGCGTCTCTACTCGTTCAGGTATTACAGTAGGTATGGCTGACATTCTTGTATTGGAATCTAAAAAAGAAATTATCGAAAAAGCTCATAAACAAGTTGAAGCAACGACAAGACAGTTCCGTCGTGGTTTGATCTCTGATGATGAGCGTTACAACAGTGTTATTAACACTTGGAATCAAGCAAAAGACTTGATCCAAATTGAACTGATGAAATCTCTAGGTCAAGAAAACCCAATCTTCATGATGAGTGACTCAGGTGCCCGTGGTAACATCTCCAACTTTACACAGCTTGCTGGTATGCGTGGTTTGATGGCATCACCATCTGGTAAAATCATGGAGTTACCGGTTATTTCTAACTTCCGTGAAGGACTAACAGTCTTAGAAATGTTCTCTTCTACTCACGGTGCCCGTAAAGGTATGACCGATACGGCTCTGAAAACTGCCGATTCAGGTTACTTAACACGTCGTCTAGTAGACGTTGCACAAGATGTTATCGTTCGTGATGATGATTGTGGAACTGATGGTGGTTTGGATATCATGGCTATCCGTGAAGGAAATGAAATCATCGAATCACTAGAAGAACGCCTAATCGGACGTTACGCTCAAAAATCAATTATTCACCCTGAAACAGGTGCTGTTTTAGTTGCACATAACGAGCTAATTACAGAAGATAAAGCAAGAGAAATCATTGATGCAGGTATTGAAAAAGTAACGATTCGTTCAGTCTTTACATGTAACACACGTCATGGTGTATGTAAGTTCTGTTACGGTATGAACTTAGCAACTGGTAACGAAGTTGAAGTTGGGGAAGCAGTTGGTACAATTGCCGCTCAATCAATCGGTGAACCAGGTACTCAGTTGACCATGCGTACATTCCATACGGGTGGGGTTGCCGGAGATGATATTACTCAAGGTTTACCTCGTATCCAAGAAATTTTCGAAGCACGTAATCCGAAAGGACAAGCAGTTGTTACGGAAGTAACGGGAGAAGTAATCTCAATTGACGAGAATGCTGCAGAACGTTCGAAAGAAGTAACGGTTAAAGGTGTAACAGATACACGTACTTATTCCGTGCCTTATACAGCACGTATGAAAGTAGAAGAAGGTGATTTCGTTCACCGTGGTGCGCCATTAACAGAAGGTTCAATCGATCCAAAAGAATTGTTACGTGTTCGTGATGTGTTATCGGTTGAAACATACTTACTACGCGAAGTTCAGAAAGTATACCGTATGCAAGGGGTAGAAATCGGAGACAAGCATATTGAAGTAATGGTTCGCCAAATGTTACGTAAAGTACGTATCATGGACCCAGGTTCAACAGAAATCTTGCCAGGTACATTGATGGATATTGCTGACTTTACTGACCGAAATGCTGCTAGCATTCGTGCAGGAGAAGTTCCAGCAACAGCTCGTCCAGTATTATTAGGGATCACTAAAGCTTCCTTGGAAACAAACAGCTTCCTTTCTGCTGCATCATTCCAGGAAACGACACGTGTTCTTACTGATGCTGCATTACGTGGTAAGACAGATGACTTATTAGGTCTGAAAGAAAATGTTATTATCGGTAAGACAATCCCTGCAGGTACGGGTATGGCTCGTTACCGCAAGATGGATCCACAAGCTGTTAATATTGGTACATCTAGTGTTTACAGCATTGCTGATTCAGCAAATGCAGAAGATTCTTTAATCGGTTCAACAGATTTAACTGAAGAATAATGAGTAAAAAAGGCAGTAGGGAATTTTAATTTCCTCCTGCCTTTTTGTGTAGCTTATAAATAAAAGTACTCATTAATCATAAAAAAACTTAATGCTAGAAACGGTCCAAAGGGAATAAGCGGCTGAAAAAGAGTGGATTTATAGCGCGATAAAATAAAGAGATAAACAATCCCCATCAGTGACGCTAAGCAAAGCGTAGCTGAAGACGCATAAAACCCAAAGTAAAAACCAAAGATAGCCATTAGTTTCATATCACCGCCACCTAATCCATTTGGAACAAACCAACTAGCTGAAATCCCTACGATTAACATCATAACAATACCAAACCAAATCGGTAGCTGATTGAGGCTATCGTTGGCAAAGTGATAGAAGAAAGTAAAGATAAAAAGAAGTAGTTGTAAGCAGTCAGGTATATAGAAGTAATAATAATCAATCACGGCTACTAAAAAAAGAATACTATAGAAGCAACTATAAAAAACAAATGTAAAACCCTGATAATGAGACGCAGTTATTATGAAGATGCTGCCCCCTATCACTTCAAATAGTAAGAGATTACTTTTAATCCTCTTCTGACAATAACGGCAGCGTCCTCTCAAACTTAGAAATGAAAGCACAGGAATTAAGTCAAAGAAAGCTAATGGATGCTTACAGCTAGAACAAAACGACTGCTGAGCCATGAGGGATTCTTTTCTCGGTAATCGGTCAGCTATTACACAGTAAAAGGAAGCAAAGCAACTTCCAATAAAAAAATAATAAATCATCAACATTAAACGCATCTTGTCACACCCTTTCATCTATATAATCCGCTAAAAAAGAGAAAAAGCGTTTATTTTAAAAGGAAACTTATCTTTTCATCATGGAAAAAAAGGCTATAATAAAAAGAGTTAGCTTAAACGTACAAAATAAGACGCAATAGGCTATACTACAGAAGATAAGAATAAAAGAGTGAAGGTGAGATTGAGTGGAAGAAAATCAAATTATTTTAGAAAAAGATAACCCAACAAGATGGTTGATTCGAATGTTAAAGGGAGTCGCTGTAGGAATCGGAGCTATTTTACCCGGACTATCAGGAGGCGTACTAGCTGTTATTTTTAATATCTATGACCCATTATTGAAATTCTTAGGAAATATTAAAAAGAACTTTATGGCTAACGTCCGTTACTTTATTCCAATTGGTATCGGAGGCGTTTTAGGAGTTGTTGTCTTCTCTGTATTTGTTGAAAAGGCATTTGGACAATACGCTGCTCAATTTACCTGTTTATTTATTGGATTTGTAGCAGGAACATTTCCATCGTTATTTAGAACGGCTGGTAAAGAAGGCCGAAATGGTGGCGATTGGTTAACCCTTATTGTGTCTGCTATCTTTATTTTATTAATTATGATGATGGGTAGTGCAAAACTGACCCAAATACAGCCAAGTTTCTTGGCATGGATTTTCTCTGGAGCTATGGTCGGTTTAGGTATGATTGTTCCGGGTATGAGTCCAAGTAACTTCTTAATTTATTTTGGCCTCTACGATAAAATGGCGGCGGGTATCTCTGCTTTTGATTTTTCAGTTACGATTCCATTAGCAATTGGACTAATTGGCTGTGTGCTATTATTTGCTAAGTTGGTGAACTGGTTATTTGGCCGTTACTATTCTAAAATGTATCATTTTATTTTAGGAATGGTTGTCGGATCATCAATTGCTATTTTCCCAACAACCGTTTTTCCATCATTGACAACAGCTGGTTTAGCAGAATCTGGTTTAACATTGACTACTGCTATTTTATTCTCGGTGATTATGTTTGCACTAGGAACAGTCTTTTCATTATGGTTTAGTAAAATAGAAGATAAATATTCAAGAGATTAATACTGCTAAACAGCCGACCTCATGCGAGAAGTCGGCTGTTTTTTTTATTTTTTAAAAAAATGATGAATTGTAATATTAAGTGCAACACTTAGGGGAAAATAAAAGAAACCCATGACGCCCTCGTGTAGAATGAAGTTACCACACTAACATTCGAACGGAGGGATCGTCATGAATTACACTCATTTTACCATAGCCGAACGAACAAATTATAGGCCGGTTGTTCAAGGGGAAACTGAGTTTTAAAACCATTTAGCGTTGGCTGTATGCCGAGATGATTGACCTTCCTTTGACTGCCTTGCGACAGAAAGGAAAAAGACAGAACCCAAAGGAAACACGTGGGCGCTTTAATGTCGGGACGTGGTCAAGCCAAAGGCTGTGTCGCTACGTTTGTCGAGCGGAAAACGCGTTTGTACATCGGTATTAAAATGCCCAATCGCTCTGCCGCGTCCATGGACGCGGCTATTCGCAAACTCTATCACGTTCTCCCCAAAATAGCGTTCCAAACATTCACAACCGACTGGGGAAAGGAATTCAGCTGTTATGCCACAATCGAATCTGACTTGAAGATCCCTGTTTATTTTTGCGATGCCTATTCCGCTTGGCAGAGAGGCAGCAACGAAAACAGCAACGGACTGTTGAGGGAATTTTTCCCTAAACGGACAAACTTTGATTTTGTATCTCAAAACCAACTCCAGGAGGCAGTGGCATTAATCATTAATCGCCCACGAAAATGCTTAGACTGGAAAACACCACACGAGGCATTTAGTGAAGAACTGTTGCACTTAATTTGACAATCTATCAAAAGAAAAGTGTCTCTTTTTAGTTTTAAAGGATATCTCATTATCTATGTATCTTTACCCACCGTTTATGATAAAAAGGAGAAGAAAAATACAACGTTGAGCGATTATGTCTTTGGCTATGTCTGATGAGCATAATTTCGCAATAATCGCCATTTATATGAAAAGTGTAACCCGATAGAAAGCAGGGTTTAATACTGCAATAGATTTATTTGACTGATCAATGACATTACTGATTAACGGTTGACTTTTTTATTACCCAATCCTATAGTTCTAATAGGGTATAGGGGCATACCCTATTAGAACTATAGGAGGCATTTTATGACACATCATCCAGATCACAGCAAAGTGAGTATAATTAAACGCCTGAATCGTATTGAAGGTCAAATTGGCGGGATAAAAAACATGATTATTGACGAGCGGCCTTATGACGAGGTGATTGTTCAGTTGAACTCTTCACGATCTGCATTACAAAAGATTAGTCAGATTTTATTGGAAGCTCATGCCGACCATACCTTTAGGGACGCTATTGCGAGCGGTCAAACTGAAAAAGAACTAGAGAGTTTACGTCGTGCTGTTAAACAATACAGTAAGATGATTTAGGAAGGTTAATCATTCATGAAAAAATTAAAAGAAAATAAAGTCCTTTCTTTAGCAATTCCAGCCACGATTGAAAACATTTTACAGACACTCGTTGGTTTTATCGATACTCTGATGATTTCTAGAATTGGATTACTGGCCGTAACCGCTGTTGGAGTTGCCAACACTATACTAAATGTCTATTTAGCTGTTTTTATTGCCTTAGGGGTGGGTTCATCTGCTTTAATTGCTCAATATCTAGGAGCAAATAAAGAAAAAGAATCCCAAAAAGTCACCAACCAATCGGTTGTTTTAGCGACTGGTGTAGGCCTTGTTTTCTCTCTTGGCTCTCTTTTTCTTGGAGAACCTTTGTTAGCGACTATGGGTGCTTCATCTGAAGTTTTAACGTATTCAAAACAATTCTTTTATATTGTCGGCGGAAGTTCAGTCTTTATCTCCCTCATGACTGTATTAGGCAGCATCTTGAGAGCAACTGGAGATACAAAAACACCCATGAAGGTAACAGCTGTCGTAAATATAGGAAATATAATATTAGACTATATTCTCATTTTCGGTTTAGGTCCCATTCCAGCATTAGGTGTGGTTGGAACAGCAATTGGTACTGCGATTTCACGATTAATGGGTACAATTTTGTTGTTAAATAGGGTTCAAAAATCTAGCAGTCCTATAGATTTCTTAACTATATTTAAAAAATCGAATTATCAGTCATTAATTAAGCTTACTATTCCAGCTACTCTAGAACGCCTAGTTATGCGCTTAGGTCAAGTTCTTTATTTTGGTTTAATTATAAGTATTGGCGCAAAAACTTTTGCTGCTCATTCAATAGCTGGAAATATTGAGAGCTTCACTTATATGCCTGCATATGGGTTAGCTACAGCAGCAGCTACTTTGGTTGGAAATAGTATTGGGGCAAAGGACTTACCGAAAGCTAACCATTACGCTTATTCATCTGCTAAATACGGAGTGATATTTATGTCCTTTTTAGGCGTCATTTTATTTTTCGGTTCACCATTATTCGCTACACTATTTACCGATGATACAGAAGCAATTAATCAGATAGTAACAGCTCTTAGAATCGATTCATTCGCACAGCCTGTTTTAGCTATCAGTTTGATTACCACTGGTTCATTGCAAGGTATGGGGGATACCAAATCACCTTTGTACAGCACGGCATTTGGCATGTGGGTTATTCGAGTGGTTGGAGTCATTGTATTATCAAAAATATTTAATCTAGGTATAGCCGGTGTGTGGTTGTCAATCGCTATAGACTTATCTTTACGTTCTCTATTTTTAGTCTATAGATTCAAAAATAATATTAAGACCTTAAATAATAAATATCAAAATTTATAAACCAAATTAATACATGAAATTGAATAGAATCATGTATTGCAAAATAAGAGATTAATTTGACAAACCGTCATAAAAATAACAACCAGTCAAAACTAATAATAATATAGGTATTCCATAAGCTAAAACTCCTATTAATCGATCTACTAAAAATAAATAAAAAAATTCTTTTCTTGATGAGCGTCAATTTTTTTAACGGAAATCTATCCTATACTAAATTCAGTAAAGGAAAAGGAGGAATCAAAGGAAGCTATTTTAAACAAACCAAAATTATAGGAGGAATAGACCATGACTGAAAATAAAGCTTCTCAAGAAAGAACACCCCAAGAAAGATTTCAAGAAGAACAAGAACACAAGGAACATGTCCATCATACAAAAATTAATGCAGCGGCCATTTCGGATCATCTTTTAGGGAACATGCATACTTTACATGTGAAATTGCACCAATATCACTGGTATGTAAAGGGCGCTAATTTCTTCACCCTGCATGAAAAATTTGAAGAATTGTATAATCAAAACGAAGAATGGTTCGACAAACTAGCAGAACGCTTGATTATTTCCGGTCATAAACCGGCTTCAACCACCGCTGAATTTGAAAAATATTCCATGCTTTCAGAAGATGCCATCAATAAATACGCTAAAGCAGAAGACATGGTTGAAAATATTATCGACGATTTCAGAAGTACCCGTGAATTAACGATTCGTGCTATTCGTTTAGTACAAGATGAGGGTGACGATGCTTTAGAAGATACACTGATTGCTTTTAAAAATGACTTAGATAAAAACATTTGGATGCTGCAAGCGTTCATTGGCAAAGAGGCATTGGAAGACGACGATGCGTTTGATGAGGATGAAGATTAGGTTTTTCATAAACATACATTTAAAAATTAAAGATTTTGGGGTTGGGACTCTTTCCAGCTCCTATTTTTTTGCCGTTATAAAGACTTTTCTTGATGAGCGTCAATTTTTTTGAGGTAGGGGGCCTTTATACTAAATATAGGAAAGTTAAAAAAGGACAATAAACTGATAAAGGGGAAGAACGAATTGACTCAATATACCCAACCACATGCAGCAGGAAACCACTCAGCTTGTATCCGCTTAGTCCCGATATTCAATCATTTGGAGGAAAGCTCGATGGATCGCATCGCTGGAAAAGCTCACACGAATCACTATCAAAAAGGGGAGTTTCTGTTTCGCTCGCAAGAAAAAGATGATGCCCTGTATATTGTGAATCGCGGAAAAGTCCGCATCTATCGCTTGTCTGATTCTGGCAAAGAGCAACTAGTTCGTATTTTGAATCCGGGTGACTTTACGGGAGAATGGACGTTGTTCAATCCTGATGCTGTGCACGAGGAATACGCAGAAGCTACTCGAGATACGTCTGTCTGCATGATTCAACAACATGATGTACAAGAGTTTCTAAAAGAGTATCCTGCAATTTCGTTAAAGCTGCTAGGAGAGATATCGCAGCGGTTAGAAAGCTCCGAACGTCAAACCGCACAAGTAGCCGTGGAGAGCGTCATTACCCGTTTAGTTTTGTTTTTGGCAGAAAATGTGGAACCTGAAATGGGCAACTCTCCCACCATCACCCTGCCGATGGCAAAAAAGGACATTGCTTCCTATTTAGGAACGACACCTGAGACCATCAGTCGCAAATTTGGAGAATTGGAGGACGAGGGATTGATTCAACAGCTGTCTGGGAAAAGGATCAAGATTCAGGATTTAGATGATTTATTGCTTTACAGCGTATAATCGGACACACTTTTTTCTACACGTTGGTGTTCTGTCGCTCTTCATTAACAAGGGGACAGAACTCAATGCTTTTGCTTCCATCTGTCCGTTTTTGGTTTTTTTAAGACAGAACGACCTTCATTCATTGGAAAAATAAAAGCACAAACATGATAACCCTCAATTTTTTTGTTTTATTTTTCTTTAAGATAGGGTTGTCGAACAAAACGTAAAAATAAGTAGGGGTGAATGTGCATTATTTTTGGGTAATCGTTGCCATCACGTTGTCAGCAGCGGGTGCATTCTTTGTCATCCCTTTCACCAAGAACACGATTGGCGGCGAAGCAAAAACGTCTAACGTTGTTGAGGCAGATAGGTTAGCTATGGAAAAAGAAGAGGAAGTTGTAAAAGGAGCCGGCGTAATCGGACACGGAAAAGTGGCGTATTACGAATCGAGTGACCAGGGAGATAAAAGTGTATTCACTGTTTGGTTTCCATGGAGCTTAGCCGGAATCTTGTTCAGCATCACCCTGACTAGAATGACGCGAAAAATTGAAGAAATGGAGCAAATAGAATGGAATTCGTATTAGGCGTTTTGAATCCCCATTCGGTGGAGATTGGTTCTGTTGTGATTCATTGGTATGGAGTCATTATTGCAGTGGGCATATTAGCGGCTCTCCAGTTGAGCACCAAGGAAGCAAAGAAAAAAGGACTGGAAGAGGATACCATTATCGATATGGCCTTATGGGCAATTCCGATTGGACTCCTCGGCGCTCGGCTTTATTATGTGTTATTTGAACTTGGTTATTATCTGCAAAATCCAGGACAAATCCTTGCGATTTGGAATGGCGGCATTGCGATTTATGGGGGATTGATTGCAGGAAGGGGTACGCTATATTGGTATGCAAAGAAAAAAGGTACTTCTTTGGCACTCGTTCTTGATATTTTAGCGCCCAATGTATTGTTAGCCCAGTCCATTGGTCGTTGGGGCAATTTTATGAATCAGGAAGCTCATGGTGGACCGGTTACTCGTCAATTCTTGGAAAATCTTTATTTACCTGAATTTATCATTGAACAAATGAATATCAATGGTACCTACTACCATCCGACTTTTTTATACGAGTCATTGTGGAGTTTGTTGGGCTTTATCCTCATCGTCACTATACGGAACCGAAAACAGCTTTTGCGTCAAGGAGAAGTCGCTTTGAGTTACGTTTTGTGGTACTCAGTGGGTCGGTTCTTCATTGAAGGTATGCGAACGGACAGTTTATGGATTGGCGAGTGGATCCGCGTTTCGCAAGCCTTGTCCCTGGCCCTGTTTATTGGCGCGATTGTAGTATGGTTTATACGCAGACAAGACTATCCACCAATTTCTTATTATTCTGATGGCAATAAGGGGCAGAAAAAGACTATTAAGATGGTGAATTGAGCAAAAAGATAAAAAGAGTGCAAAACTTGATATGCGTCAATTTTCGTTTGCTAAAAGTGAGCTATACTACAGTTGTAAAGAGGAAAAGGCAGTGTTCATTAATCTGCTGCCGATAAAATAAAAACACATAAAGGAGATAGGAATTATGGAAAAAGCTATATTGCAATTAGAAACGTTGTCTTGTCCAAGTTGTATGCAAAAAATTGAAGGTGCCTTGAAATCAGTTAACGGTATTGATAAAGACAGCATTAAAGTATTATTCAACTCCAGCAAAGTCAAAACCAATTTTGATTCAGCTGTCACTTCGATTGAAGAGATTCAAAAAGCTATCGAAAACGTAGGCTATCCGGTCCTTAAAGCAAAAGTCAAGGCCGCTTAACAGATTAAATGAACTAGGCAATTCTGGAAGAAAAGCTATTTTTCTGGGATTGCTTTTTTGTTGCAATCCGATTCGAGGTACTTAGAAACGATAAAAGAGAACGTTCTAAACTTGATAGTCGTAAATTTTTATTCGATAAAAAGAGGGTATCGTTATAACTGTAAAGAGGAATAAGTGTCATTGAGGCTGTTAGATCAAAAAAATAGTGAAAAGGGACACGTATTTTTTCAAAACTTGATGTCAGTCAATTAATTACTTAGGCAATTATCTTATACTGTGTTTATCAATAAAAGAGAAATTAAATTTGGAGGGAAAAAGCATGCAACAATATATATTAAGCAAGAAAAATGTTATCACCGTCATCAGTGGATTGTTAATCGCACTCGGTTTCTTCAGTCACTTTGTTTTAGAAAACGTAGGACTTTCAGAGTGGTCTTTGATCATCGCCTCTGTCTTTGGGATTACGCCAATTGCCATTCAAGCGTTTCAAGCAATAAAAGTCAAAGTCATCAGTATTGATGTCTTAGTCAGTATTGCAGCGATTGGTGCGCTTTTTATTCAAAATTATGAAGAATCGGCTATTGTCACATTCTTATTCTTATTCGGACACTACTTGGAACAACGAACATTGAACCAAACGCGATCTGCTATCAAAGAATTGACTGAAATGGCACCCGAAAGCGCCTTGAAACAAATGGATAATGGCGAATTTGAAGAAGTAGAAGTGGATGATGTAGATGAAGGGGATATCTTGCTCGTTAAAACGGGTGCGAAAATTCCAGTGGATGGCACAGTCCTTACGGGTGAAGGGCATATCAATGAAGCTAGCATTACAGGGGAAGCTGTTCCGGTCAACAAGCTAGCTGATGCAGAAGTTTTTGCAGGAACCATTTTAGAAAACGGAACGATTCAAATCAGAGCTGACCGAGTTGGTGAGGACACCACATTTGGAAAAATTATTGAACTCGTGGAAGAAGCACAAGATTCTAAATCCGAAGCGGAACGGTTCATTGATCGCTTTTCTAAATACTACACACCAGCTGTCTTGGTTCTGGCAATTGTTGTATGGGCGTTCAGTCAAAATATTGAGTTAGCAATCACCATCTTGGTTCTAGGTTGCCCAGGCGCATTAGTTATCGGAGTGCCTGTCTCAAACGTTGCCGGTATTGGGAATGGTGCTCGTAACGGTGTTCTTTTAAAAGGGAGCGAAGTCATTCAAGACTTCAGCAATGTGGATACAATTGTATTTGATAAGACAGGTACTTTAACTGTCGGAAACCCAACCGTTGCAGCGACTGAACTGTATGAAAAAGATTCTGCTGAAACGCTTGGCTATCTGGCCAGTGTGGAACGGGAATCAGATCATCCATTAGCAAAAGCGGTCTTAAATCAAATTGGAGAAACAAACTTTTATCCTGTTGAAGGAACTGAAGTCGTGAAAGGCGGTGGAATCGTTTCAAGTGTAGCTGGACATAGAGTGGCTGTTGGGAATGTGGCCTTGATGGAAAAAGAAAATGTCACTCTCAGCAAAAAAGTGCAAAAAGATGTCAAACGGTTTGAACAACAAGGGAACTCTCTCGTTTTGACAGCGGTCGACGGTGAATTAAAAGTACTGATGGGCATTCGCGATCAAGTCCGTCCGGGTGTGAAAGCTAATTTGCAGGAATTAAAAGACTTGGGCGTGAAAAATCTAGTCGTTCTTTCAGGAGATAACCAAGGAACCGTTGATGTGGTCGCCGGCGAACTTGGTTTGACCGAAGCTCACGGCCACATGTTGCCGGAAGACAAATCGGCTTATATCGGAAAACTTCAACAACGTGGTCAAATTGTAGCCTTTGTTGGAGATGGCGTTAACGATAGTCCGTCCTTAGCTTTAGCAGACATTGGCATCGCAATGGGAAGCGGAACGGACGTAGCGATTGAAACATCCGATGTCGTTTTAATGAACTCGAACTTCAGCAACTTGCCTCACGCATTAGGATTAGTAAAAGCCACCGCAAATAATATGAAACAAAATATCGTGATTGCAATTGGAGTAGTGTTGATCTTGTTGACCAGCGTCTTCTTTAGCGAATGGATGAATATGTCTATCGGAATGTTGGTTCATGAAGGTAGTATCTTGGTGGTAATTTTCAACGGCATGAGATTAATGAAGTATAAGTTGAAAGGTCGAAAAGAACAAAAAGAAGTATCAGCACCTGCAGAGAAAGTAAAAATATCTTAAGAATAAATTAGAAGAGGCTGAGACAATAGTCCATCCTTGAAATGACAAAAGCGGAAACTCAGATTTTTAAATCTGGGATTTTCCGCTTTTTTGAGTTCTTGAAAAAAATAAGAGTATAGAGTATGCTCTTTATAAAATTAATTTTCGTGTAAATGATTAAAAAATTTAATAATAAAATTTAAATTCCTATTAAGTTGTAACACATGAAATTACATAGAATAGTGTAAAAAGAACCTTGATTTATCAAGGTTCTTTTTTTATCTTTTCTTAAAAATTATTACATTACAGTTATTTTAAAGTTATCAGAAAAATTATTTGTTTAATTGTTTGCTAGTTAAGTAAATGAATACGTATTGAAGGAGAAGTAAGATTCCTAAAATAACACCTACACCTATTTTACCTTCTTTTGAACTTAATAATTCTGAAAAAATGTCTATTCTAGTAAGAATTCCCAAAATACCATAAGTAACTATAAACGGAAGAAAAGGTGCCCATAATTTTTTATCCTTTTCTTTATAAAACAGATAGAGGACTATTCCAGATATAAGAATGATGGTAACTATGCCTAAATTTCCACTAAGATTTACTTTGAATGATGTAGATACTACAAAACTTATATAAAAGCCAACTGAGACGCCTAATCCAACTAATAAAAGTAAAACTAGTTTAGATAATTTGTCTTTAAATCGATATAAGCTAATCCCTAAAAGCCATAGAGCAAAGATAACCATAACAGTCCAGTAGAATCCGCTTATTAATAGACTTCCAATATCTAGGTCTTCATCTGGAAAAATAATTTTAGGTAAAATACTAAAAATACTATAGCTTGCTAAAGCAATTAGAATTATTTTTACAGTATCTAAAAGATTAATAGGCAGCTGTTTAATAATGTCGTCAGCGACTTTTTTTGGATTTTCTCCAAAATATTCTTCTGCGGAAAGACCTTGTTCTTGAGCATCTAAAATATCCCTTAAAACTTCTAATAATAATTCTTCGCTTTTTTTCACATCTCTGAAAAAAGCCATTATTCTAATATAAATAAGTAAGTTTCCATAGTATTTTTCGTTTTCTTTTGTCAACGATTCTTGTAAGACAGCATTTGTCTCAATCAATTCTTTTTCTTTCAATTCATTCACTTCCTTCTACCAGATTATCAACACTTTCTTTCAACTTATTCCATTGCACTGTAAATTCATTTTTTTCTATTAGCCCTTTTTCGGTAAGAGAATAATATTTTCTTTTTGGACCTGTATCAGAATCACGCAAGGTCCCTTTTATTAATTCTTTTTTTTCCAGTGAGAGCAAAAGAGGATAGATTGTCCCTTTAGGAATATCAGTAAAGCCAAACTTAGTAAGTTTTTCGCTCAGTTTATA
Source organism: Jeotgalibaca arthritidis (assembly GCF_011100465.1). Lineage (NCBI taxonomy): Bacteria > Bacillati > Bacillota > Bacilli > Lactobacillales > Carnobacteriaceae > Jeotgalibaca > Jeotgalibaca arthritidis. The sequence goes on along the minus strand of NZ_CP049740.1, from coordinate 961,836 downwards.
ACCGTATAATTCTTCTTGATAAAGTAAAAGTAAAATGCTACCTGATAAAATTCCTTTCAACATTTGAGAGTTTATTTTATTATCCATGCCATCCCTCCCATCATCTAGAATGTTTTACAAGTTAGTTATACCAAATAGAATCTAGCTTGTAAAGCATAATAGTTATTTTCTATATTTTTTAATTTTATTTTGATATAAGATGACAAAGAAACAACCCATTACTTTGAATTAATAGGTTGCTTTTAATACATGAAATTGGATAAAATCATGTATTCGAACAGACTAAAAAGGAGGGATTGTCATGGGCTATAATGTTCAGCCACTACGGTCGCAACAGGAGATTAATGATTTCTTATTTTGCCTACGACGGAATAAAAATGCGGAACGTGACGTTTTCTTGTTTCTAATCGGAATTAACAGCGGTCTGCGCATGTCCGACATCGTCAAACTCAAGAAAAAAGACGTGATTACCTCAAAAAAACCGCGCATCGTGGAGCAAAAGACAGGGAAAACACGCATTTTATACTTAAGCAGCTTACAGGACTTGATTCACGGCTATACCGCACCCTTAGATCTGGAGGCTTACTTGTTTCCCAGTACTAAGGGCGGACATTTAGAAGTCAATACGGTCTACCAGATGTTTCAAAAGGTCGCGAAGCTGTTAGGAAGGGACGATATCGGCACCCACACCCTACGAAAAACCTTTGGGTACCACTATTACAAAAAAACCAAAGACGTGACCACCCTCATGGAAATTTTTGGTCACAGTAGCGAGAAGATTACCAAACGCTACATCGGGATTAATGAAGACGAGATTAGTGAAACGTTATTAAATTTTCGGTTAGGTTTTTGATTGTATTATATAGTAGATAAGCACCACAGTAAGACGGTTATAATCACCCACAGTATTGGACAAATCAACCTTTTTTTGGTAATTATATATACAAATGAGAGTAGGCTCATAGTCAACTTGATATAAATCCGGAACATAAGGGTCCGGCGGGTGGCAAGCACCAAAACTAAACCTGTATAAAAGGCTGCTCTTTTGAGCAGCCTTTTTTATTGGGAAAAAGGAGCATCCTTCACAAGTGGCAAAAAAAGAAAATAGCAGGCAGTAACCCCCGTCGGGGTTTCTACCTGCTAATCTTAGTATGTTTTTTTAGCGTCCAACATAGTTACGTAACTCTGGTAGTTCTTGTTTCCGCCAGATAGGTTGTAGACTTCCTTGAAGCCATGATTAATCAAAACGTTTTGGGCCGCATTCCCGGTCACGCCTTTATTACAGTAAGTGACGGTCGGTACTTCCTTGTCTAATTCTTCCGCACGGATTCTTAGTTCCCCTAGCGGGATATGGACGGCACCCTTCACATGGGATTTTTCATAATCCTTTTTCGAACGGGTGTCGATGATTTGGATTGCCTCGCCTTTTTCTTGAGCGGCTAATATCTTAGTCGGCGTCATCAACGGGTTACGTTTGATGGCATTATCCAATGCCATACCGGTATAAAGAACGGGATCTTTTGTCGTTGCAAACGGCGGTGCGTAAGCCAAATCTAAGTGGAAAAGGTCTTCCGCTTTGGCGCCGAAAGTAATGGCGGTAGCAAGCACGTCAACCCGCTTGTCAACACCACCTTTGCCAATAACTTGCGCGCCTAGGACACGGCCCGTCTTGCGGTCTGCCAAAGCTTTAATGGTTAATTCCTGTCCGCCCAGATATTCAGCGTGATCGGGTTTCAAGTTATAAAGCGTTTCGTATTCATAGCCTTCCTGAATCGCTTCTTTTTCGGTTAAACCGCTTTGGCCGACATGCAAGTCAAAGAGACGGAAAATGCCGGTGCCGAGTACGCCCCGATGCTCCAAATTGCCACCGGTGATAACATCCCCAGCAATGCGGCCCATTTTATTGGCCGTCGAGCCCAATGGACGGTAAATCGGTTTGCCGGTAATGACGCTGAAGCTTTCGGCCACATCGCCGACCGCATACACATCCGGCACATTGGTCTGCATTTTTTTATTCACGGCAATAGCGCCTGTAGTGCCAATCTCCACGCCCATTTGTTTGGCCAACTCAGTATTGGGACGAACTCCAACCGAGAGGAAGACGATATCAGCTTCAAGGGTTTCGCCCTTGGTGGTGGTGACACTCTTAACTGAATTTTTACCGTCAATGGTCTTCACGGTATCACTCAAAAGGAGACGAACGCCATGAGCACGCAAGTGTTCCTCGACGCGGAATGCCATATCGGCATCCATTGGCGGCATCACTTGATCCTGCATTTCCACCAAGGTTACTTCCATCCCTTTATGTACCAATTGCTCGGTCATTTCCAAGCCGATAAAACCAGAACCAACTACGACAGCTTTCTTCGGTTGCTTCAGGGAAAGGTAAGCAGTGATGTCGCGGTTATCCTGAATGTTCCGCACCTGGAAGACATTATCGTATTCATTTTGGTTGAAGGGCGGTGGTGTGAATGGGGACGCACCAGTGGCAAGCACCAATACATCATAGTGGTCCTCTTTCGTTTCCCCTGTTACGACATTCAACACTTCCAACGTTTTCGTTTCATGATTGGCTTTGGTTACTTTGTGTTCAGTAAAAATATCAACATTATAACGCTTTTTGAACCAAGCAGCATTCCGGGGTGTCAGTTGGTCAGTGCTTTCGACTTCTCCACCGATTTGATAAGGAATCCCGCAAACAGAATAAGAAATATCTTTTCCTTGGTCATAAACAACAATTTCAGCTTCTTCAGTATTTCTTCTAGCTTTTGCCGCTACGGATGTGCCGGCTGCAACGGAACCAATAATAACTATTTTCATGTTGTCTGCCTCTTTTCCATCATTTTATTCTTTATTTAGTATTCATACCCGTCAAACCAATGTTTTGTTTTATTTGAAAATTTGACTAACAATAACATCATTGGTACTTCAATTAGAACACCAACAACGGTCACAAGAGTTGCGCCTGAATCTAATCCAAACATTGAGATCGATACCGCTACCGCTAGTTCAAAGAAATTACTAGTGCCCACCATAGATGCTGGGGCTGCAATATTGTATGGCAAGCGACAGGCTTTGGATCCCCCGTACCCTATAACATAAATCAAAATATTTTGAATAATTAAAGGAACTGCAATAAGTAAAATGTGGAGAGGATTCTCAATAATGGGTTGTCCTTGAGTTGTAAAAATAATAATTAATGTTAAAACCAAACCCAAATTTGTATAACCATCAAATTTTCCAATAAAAGTATTTTCAAAATACTCTTTTCCTTTTTTATTTACTACTACGTTACGTGTAAAAATAGCAGCTACTAATGGCGCAACTATGAATAATACCAATGATAAAACTAACGTTTCCATTGGAACATCAATGTCTGTGACACCTAGTAACAACGAAACGATTGGAACATATAGTAATAGGATTAAAATATCATTTACCGAAACCTGGACCAGGGTATAGGCTGGATCACCATTTGTAAGTTTACTCCAAACAAATACCATTGCTGTACAAGGCGCTGCTCCTAGTAAAACAGCACCAGCTATATATTCTCCAGCTAACTCTGAACTAACCCACTGATTAAATACAACATAGAAGAAAAATGCGGCAATAGCGAACATTGTAAAAGGCTTAATTGCATAATTAATGAAGCTAGTCAACGCAATACCTTTAGGTTTCTTTAAAGCTCCTACTACACTAAAAAAATCTATTTTTAAAAACATTGGAAATATCATAATCCAAAGTAAAATGGAAGTTGGTATGGAGACGTTATAAAATGTCATTCCCTCTAAAGCTATTGGAACACCGGGTAAAAAATAGCCAATCAATATCCCGGCAATCATACTTAATCCTACCCACAACGATAAATATTTCTCCCAAATACTTATAGCTAGTTTATTATGTTTCTTTTCTGAATTCGTCGTCATAATTATCTCCTTTTAAATGAGGTTAGACCGATATTATTATAGAACGCCAAGGTTTGTCTTATCGGTCTTATTTCCTTCTTTGATACAAATACAATCCGCGGCATGTGTTAGCAAGTGAACCGTTTCCTGAATGTACTGCTTTGCTGTTTCTTCGTTAAGGGAATAATGATGCCAGGTCCCCTTTTTTTCTGAAGTCACCACTCCAGCTTCAGTCAGTATCTTGATATGGTGGGATAGGGTTGGCTGCGTAAAATCAAAGTGTTCTAAAATATCACAGGCACACATTTCCCCACATGAGAGCATGTCTAATATTTTGACACGTTTTGGTTCAGAAAGGGCTTTGGCAATCTTTGCATACGATTCGTAAGTCATTTTCAATCTCCTTTCTACTTTACGGTAGAGGCCGTTGTTTTTTCTAAGGATACACCTAACCAATCAGCAATCTCCTGGTTAGTTGGATAATCGCCGACTTTCACTATGGTATCGTTATTCAAAACAGTCACTGGCAAACCGTCTATTCCTTTTTCCTGGAGCACTTGCTGAACGGCTTCATTGCGAATAAAAGAATTTGGATTCGCACTTAGATTGTAACGGACCATTTGCTTTCCTTCTACTTTCCGAACATGTTGCATGACAGCAGTGATACGGATCAAGTTTTCATCTACAGAAGGGCCGCATACGCCGGTGCTGCAACACATGGCTGGTTCGAATAATTCCAGTTTATTCATCAAATTATCTCCTTTTTACTATGCATCCCTATACATAGATAATCATCTATGTACAATATAGACCTTTATCTATCTAATGACAAGCATCTTTTATATTTTTACTATAAAACTGACTCATCTCTTCTAAATCACAATCTTTTACCATTAAAGTTCTTTTTTACTCGACATAGAAATAGCCCTTTGATAGTAAAGTTTACCTTACTCTCAAGGGGCTATTATCTTTCACATGTTTATCTTCTACGAATAGCAGCACTAGCCACCATTTTAGCTCCGGAAATGGTACTTCTTCCACTACCAGTCGTGAACCACATCGATTTTGCAACACTAGGACCCTTTATAATGACGAAGCCCATCCCAATTAATCCGGCTAACTTCACCCAATTAAAGTCATCAGACATGAGAATTTGCGTAAACAACAACATCGACACGATCTCTAGCAACAAGGTCACAATCTGACTCAAGAATTCCCGCCACCAAATCCCCATATAGTTGTATTCATCATTAATAATAGTTATTGCCGCAAAAACGCTCGTGAGTTCCAATATCAAGAGTTCCGCATGAACAATGCAGACCTTCACCAAGAACACACCGATAACCACCATAATGAGGGTGCTGGCCACTAAAGTACTAAAGGTTGTATTGAATATTTGTACAAATTTTTCTGAGTCCTGAAGTGATTTTAAGTCTTCAATAGTTAGTATGCCAATAGAACCAAACATATAATTGCCTAAAGGTTGAACAAATCGATCCATAATGAAATACAAGAGTGTTTATAATATTAAAACCATTGAAGATGATTTCATTATTTCTATAATAATGGACCAAATATCGGCTTCAGTAGACCCCTCGGCTTCACTAAGTTGGTAAATTATAATCTTTACCAGAACCATGACCACCAATAATATGCCGCCAAAGAAAACAAGGACACCATACAGGTTTGTAGCAAAGCCATTCAAACCCTCGTATCCAAAAATAAACTCTGATAGAATATTAAATATTATCGTTGTCCCATCTTCCACCCATTCTTGAAACATCCGTAAAATTTTGTCACCCATTATGGCACCCCTTATTCACTAATACTGAATATTTTCCAATTGCCATTGTCTTGGTACATTGTAATTTTTAAATCATTTGAATGCATACCAAACTCCTCACTACTCACTTCGAAAATCACCTGTTTATTATCAGAATCTATTTCATAGTCATCAATAACATATTTAGTCCAGAGTATTTGGTTGTTTGAGTCATCTAAAAAATCGATTTTATTTGGTATAGGATCTAATGTCGTCTCCTCAAACGGAATTTTTTCCACTAATCCTGAAATTTCTTCTTTAAAGTTATCACTAAAGTATTCTGATAGGTCACCTTCTAAAAAGGTTAGGACGCTTTCCTGCGTGTAGTCCGCTACGATTTCCTTATCTTCATGACTGGTAAAGAAGGTATTCAATTGTTCTCGGCTGTCATTCAGTGCCGTTTCCGGATTAAATCCCCCGCATGCCGTTAACAAAAACGTCATGCCCGTCATGATTGTTATGCGCCATTTCTTCATTTTCAACCATCCCTTCTATTCCGCAAAAAATTCGAGTAACTCTTGCTCTTCTTGTGCTTCAACTTGTTCTTGTTTCAGGCGTTTCTCAGTTTTGATTGCTTCCCGTTTTTCTTCCTCAATGAGATTCGCAGATTCGCGTTGCTCGACATACGTTCTTTTCTTCAACTCAAAGTTTATCAATTGCTCTTCGGTCGGTTTAGAGCGGTCATGGGTTTCTTTTATTTTCCCCTAAGTGTTGCACTTAATTTGACAATCTATCAAATAAAGAAAACTGTTGACGTCGACTTGAGCCGGTGGTATTATATAAAAGTTGCCGCTGCCGATGAGGCATATGAGCACAACACGAAAAAAACTTTTCAAAAAACTTTTAAAAAACTGTTGACACATAATTAACACCGTGTTAATATATAGAAGTTGTCACGACACGAACTTAACGTAACACGTGACAACGGATTTGACCTTTGAAAACTGAACAAAGAATGAACGAACCAAACGTGCAGGGTAATTCTTATTTATAAGGATTACACAACGAATCGCGATAATAATCGCAAAAACATTAAGTCAGCAAAAAAGAGCTATTCAGCTTTTCATGTCGGGTTTCTGTACAAGAGCCCACATTTAACATGAGAGTTTGATCCTGGCTCAGGACGAACGCTGGCGGCGTGCCTAATACATGCAAGTCGTACGAATTGATTAAGGAGCTTGCTCCTTATGACGTTAGTGGCGAACGGGTGAGTAACACGTGGGTAACCTACCTTCAAGAGGGGGATAACATCCGGAAACGGGTGCTAATACCGCATAGTTTCAGCTTCCACATGGAAGCCGAAGGAAAGACGGCCTTTGTGCTGTCACTTGGAGATGGACCCGCGGCGCATTAGTTAGTTGGTAGGGTAACGGCCTACCAAGACGATGATGCGTAGCCGACCTGAGAGGGTGATCGGCCACATTGGGACTGAGACACGGCCCAAACTCCTACGGGAGGCAGCAGTAGGGAATCTTCCGCAATGGACGAAAGTCTGACGGAGCAACGCCGCGTGAGTGAAGAAGGTTTTCGGATCGTAAAACTCTGTTGTTGGAGAAGAACAAGTAGGAGAGTAACTGCTCTTACCTTGACGGTACCCAACCAGAAAGCCACGGCTAACTACGTGCCAGCAGCCGCGGTAATACGTAGGTGGCAAGCGTTGTCCGGATTTATTGGGCGTAAAGCGAGCGCAGGCGGTTCCTTAAGTCTGATGTGAAAGCCCACGGCTCAACCGTGGAAGGTCATTGGAAACTGGGGAACTTGAATGCAGAAGAGGAGAGTGGAATTCCATGTGTAGCGGTGAAATGCGTAGATATATGGAGGAACACCAGTGGCGAAGGCGACTCTCTGGTCTGTAATTGACGCTGAGGCTCGAAAGCGTGGGGAGCAAACAGGATTAGATACCCTGGTAGTCCACGCCGTAAACGATGAGTGCTAAGTGTTGGAGGGTTTCCACCCTTCAGTGCTGCAGTTAACGCATTAAGCACTCCGCCTGGGGAGTACGGCCGCAAGGCTGAAACTCAAAGGAATTGACGGGGACCCGCACAAGCGGTGGAGCATGTGGTTTAATTCGAAGCAACGCGAAGAACCTTACCAGGTCTTGACATCCCTTGACACTCCTAGAGATAGGACGTTCCCTTCGGGGACAAGGTGACAGGTGGTGCATGGTTGTCGTCAGCTCGTGTCGTGAGATGTTGGGTTAAGTCCCGCAACGAGCGCAACCCCTATTGTTAGTTGCCAGCATTCAGTTGGGCACTCTAATAAGACTGCCGGTGACAAACCGGAGGAAGGTGGGGATGACGTCAAATCATCATGCCCCTTATGACCTGGGCTACACACGTGCTACAATGGATGGTACAACGAGCAGCAAACCCGCGAGGGCAAGCGAATCTCTTAAAGCCATTCTCAGTTCGGATTGCAGGCTGCAACTCGCCTGCATGAAGCCGGAATCGCTAGTAATCGCGGATCAGAACGCCGCGGTGAATACGTTCCCGGGTCTTGTACACACCGCCCGTCACACCACGAGAGTTTGTAACACCCGAAGTCGGTGGGGTAACCCTTATGGGAGCCAGCCGCCTAAGGTGGGATAGATGATTGGGGTGAAGTCGTAACAAGGTAGCCGTATCGGAAGGTGCGGCTGGATCACCTCCTTTCTAAGGAAATTATATGGAACCTGCCGATGTTCACATTCTTGTTCAGTTTTGAGAGGTTAACTCTCAAACCAATTGTTCCTTGAAAACTGAATAGTATAACATGAAATATAAAGTAAGAAACCAAAACATTTTACCGCGTTACACGTTGAACAGTTTTTTAACGAAAACAGTTTGATAGTAAAGGCCAGCAATGGCTGAAACTTGACCATAGGTTAAGTGAATAAGGGCGCACGGTGGATGCCTAGGCACTAGGAGCCGATGAAGGACGGGACTAACTCCGATATGCTCCGGGGAGCTGTAAGTAAGCTATGATCCGGAGATTTCCGAATGGGGAAACCCAATATCTTTGATAGGATATTACAAACACGTGAATACATAGCGTGTTTGAGGTACACGCAGGGAACTGAAACATCTCATTACCTGCAGGAAGAGAAAGAAAATTCGATTCCCTGAGTAGCGGCGAGCGAAACGGGAAAAGCCCAAACCAAAGAGCTTGCTCTTTGGGGTTGTAGGACTGGGACGTGAGACTGTAATGGATAGCAGAAGCTGGCTGGAAAGCCACGCGAAACAGGGTAAAAGCCCCGTATGCGAAATCTAAAGCAGCTCTACCAGTATCCTGAGTACGGCGGAACACGAGAAATTCCGTCGGAATCCGGGAGGACCATCTCCCAAGGCTAAATACTCCCTAGTGACCGATAGTGAACCAGTACCGTGAGGGAAAGGTGAAAAGCACCCCGGAAGGGGAGTGAAATAGTACCTGAAACCGTGTGCTTACAAGTAGTCAGAGCCCGTTAATGGGTGATGGCGTACCTTTTGTAGAATGGACCGGCGAGTTACGATCCCATGCGAGGTTAAGTTGAAAAGACGGAGCCGCAGCGAAAGCGAGTCTGAATAGGGCGAATGAGTATGTGGTCGTAGACCCGAAACCAGGTGACCTACCCATGTCCAGGTTGAAGGTGCGGTAATACGCACTGGAGGACCGAACCCACGCACGTTGAAAAGTGCGGGGATGAGGTGTGGGTAGCGGAGAAATTCCAATCGAACCTGGAGATAGCTGGTTCTCTCCGAAATAGCTTTAGGGCTAGCCTCGGATAAACGAATCGTGGAGGTAGAGCACTGTTTGGACTAGGGGCCCTTCTCGGGTTACCGAATTCAGATAAACTCCGAATGCCATGGATTCAAGTCCGGGAGTCAGACTGCGAGTGATAAGATCCGTAGTCGAAAGGGAAACAACCCAGCCCACCAGCTAAGGTCCCAAAGTATCTGTTAAGTGGAAAAGGATGTGGGGTTGCACAGACAACTAGGATGTTGGCTCAGAAGCAGCCATCATTCAAAGAGTGCGTAATAGCTCACTAGTCGAGTGACCCTGCGCCGAAAATTTACCGGGGCTAAACAGATCACCGAAGCTGTGGATTCAACCAATAGGTTGAGTGGTAGGAGAGCGTTCTAAGGGCATTGAAGCTAGACCGTGAGGACTGGTGGAGCGCTTAGAAGTGAGAATGCCGGTATGAGTAGCGAAAGACGGGTGAGAATCCCGTCCACCGTATGACTAAGGTTTCCTGGGGAAGGCTCGTCCTCCCAGGGTTAGTCGGGACCTAAGCCGAGGCCGATAGGCGTAGGCGATGGACAACAGGTTGATATTCCTGTACCAGTTGTTTTTGTTTGAACGATGGAGGGACGCAGGAGGCTAAGGAAATGCGTGCGATTGGAAGAGCACGTCCAAGCAACAAGTCTTGTGGAGAGTCAAATGCTTTCTACTATACGGACAAGTTGTGATGGGGAGGGAAATTTAAGTACCGAAGTTCCTGATGTCACACTGCCAAGAAAAGCTTCTAGTTAGAAACCAACTGCCCGTACCGCAAACCGACACAGGTAGTCGAGGAGAGCATCCTAAGGTGAGCGAGCGAACTCTCGTTAAGGAACTCGGCAAAATGACCCCGTAACTTCGGGAGAAGGGGTGCTGACCGCAAGGTCAGCCGCAGTGAATAGGCCCAAGCGACTGTTTATCAAAAACACAGGTCTCTGCAAAATCGAAAGATGACGTATAGGGGCTGACGCCTGCCCGGTGCTGGAAGGTTAAGAGGAGAGGTTAGCTTCGGCGAAGCTTTGAATTGAAGCCCCAGTAAACGGCGGCCGTAACTATAACGGTCCTAAGGTAGCGAAATTCCTTGTCAGGTAAGTTCTGACCCGCACGAAAGGCGTAACGATTTGGGCACTGTCTCAACGAGAGACTCGGTGAAATTATAGTACCAGTGAAGATGCTGGTTACCCGCGACAGGACGGAAAGACCCCATGGAGCTTTACTGCAGGTTGATATTGATTGTTTCTGCTACATGTACAGGATAGGTAGGAGCCATTGAAGTCGGGACGCTAGTCTCGATGGAGGCGCCATTGGGATACTACCCTTGTAGCAGGACCACTCTAACCCGCCACCCTTATCGGGTGGGGAGACAGTGTCAGTCGGGCAGTTTGACTGGGGCGGTCGCCTCCTAAAATGTAACGGAGGCGCCCAAAGGTTCCCTCAGAATGGTTGGAAATCATTCGTAGAGTGCAAAGGCAGAAGGGAGCTTGACTGCGAGACCTACAAGTCGAGCAGGGACGAAAGTCGGGCTTAGTGATCCGGTGGTTCCGCATGGAAGGGCCATCGCTCAACGGATAAAAGCTACCCTGGGGATAACAGGCTTATCTCCCCCAAGAGTTCACATCGACGGGGAGGTTTGGCACCTCGATGTCGGCTCGTCGCATCCTGGGGCTGTAGTCGGTCCCAAGGGTTGGGCTGTTCGCCCATTAAAGCGGCACGCGAGCTGGGTTCAGAACGTCGTGAGACAGTTCGGTCCCTATCCGTCGCGGGCGTTGGAAATTTGAGAGGAGCTGTCCTTAGTACGAGAGGACCGGGATGGACACACCGCTGGTGTACCAGTTGTTCTGCCAAGGGCATTGCTGGGTAGCTATGTGTGGACGGGATAAACGCTGAAAGCATCTAAGCGTGAAGCCCCCCTCAAGATGAGATTTCCCATCATTTTAAATGAGTAAGACCCCTGAGAGACGATCAGGTAGATAGGCTAGAAGTGGAAGTGCAGCGATGTATGGAGCGGACTAGTACTAATCGGTCGAGGACTTAACCAATAATAAAACGGTAATCAAGTAAAATGGGTTTCAAACCAAAGGTTTCATGTTAACTATTCAGTTTTGAGGGAACAACCTCAGCAAGACAACAAAATATGTGCGGTGGCGATGGCAAGAAGGTCACACCTGTTCCCATCCCGAACACAGAAGTTAAGCTTCTTAGCGCCGATTGTAGTGAAGGGTTTCCCTTTGTGAGAGTAGGACGCTGCCGCGCAATATTTTGTTTTTTTTATTGTCTTGAGTCATTAGCTCAGTTGGTAGAGCATCTGACTTTTAATCAGAGGGTCGTAGGTTCGAGCCCTACATGACTCATTTAATGCCGGCTTAGCTCAGTTGGTAGAGCATCTGATTTGTAATCAGAGGGTCGAGGGTTCAAGTCCTTTAGCCGGCATCATTAAGGAAGTGGAGATCTATCCTTAGACCTTCACTTCCTACTTTTTTTAGCACTCATAGCTCAATTGGATAGAGTACCTGACTACGAATCAGGCGGTTGCAGGTTCGACTCCTGCTGAGTGCATATCATAACAATAACAAGCGTATTTCTACTGAGTAGAGATACGCTTTTTTAAATAAAAGAAGAAGAGTTTAAATTTATGATGAATTAGGCTATAATTATAAGTCATACAATAGAAATAGGTCAGCAAATCAAGCCAAGTATTTGACACTTAAGACTGAATGCCGTACTATTTAATTGTAATAGTCAAAATTAGTCAGGTGAGAGGAGGCAGTTCCTTTGCAAAACCAAAATATGTCCGATATTATCGAGGCCTATATTAAACAGATTTTAAATACTGAGGAACAGGTTGAAATTCGCCGTAATGAAATGGCAACTCATTTTAACTGTGTACCCTCACAAATTAATTATGTGATCAATACCCGTTTTACTGAGCAACATGGTTACTTAGTGGAAAGTAAACGCGGTGGTGGTGGCTATATTCGTATTATGAAAGTTAAATTTTTAGAAGAAGTCGATTTGCTTAATGAAATGATTCGGATTGTTGGGAATAGCATTAGTGAAAGAGACGCCTATGCGGTTGTCCAAAATCTCTACAATCAAAAGATTATTTCTAAGCGAGAAGGAAACTTGATACTGGCCGTTATGGATAAAGCCTTTTTACAAGCGCTGCAAGAAAATGAAGATGCGGTTCGGGCAGGATTATTGAAAAAATTACTAACAAGCTTACGTTATGAAGCATAACTGATAAAGAATACAAAAATGCTGTAAAGGAGGCGTTATGAATGGATGAACTATTTACACAAAAAGCTAGTCGGGCACTGTCACTAGCAACAGAAGAAGCTCATTATTTTAAACACCAAACGATTGGCACAGAGCACATTTTACTTGGGCTGATTCGTGAAACAGAAGGAATTGCTGGTAAAGTTTTACGTAGCTTCCATATTGATGAAGCGATTATTCGTGATGAAGTTGAACATCTAACAGGCTACGGTACGGCACGTCCACTAGCAAATCAATTTGCACCGATGCCATTTTCGCCTCGCGCTAAAAAAGTAATGATGTATGCAACTGCAGAATCTCAAAAGCTAGGTGTGCCTCAAGTTGGCACAGAGCATATTTTACTGGGGATTTTAAGAGAAGAAATCTTAGCAGTTAAAATACTTAAAAATATCGGAGTAGACTTAAATCAATTACAACGTACTCTTTATGAAAAGATTGGATTAAAAGATGTACCGAAATCAGCAACTAAAGGGGCTAAAAAAGCTCAAAAGGCAGCTGAGGGAACACCAACCCTAGATGCCTTAGCGCGTGATATGACAGACCTTGCTCGAAGCGGACGACTAGATCCAATTGTCGGCAGAGACCGTGAAGTGAAACGTATTCTGCAAGTCATTTCACGTCGTACAAAGAACAATCCTGTTTTAGTAGGTGAACCAGGAGTTGGTAAAACAGCTATTGTGGAAGGATTGGCTCAAAAAATTGTGAACGGCGAAGTCCCAGAAACATTAGCGAATAAACGCTTAATGATGCTCGATATGGGTTCACTTGTAGCTGGGACCAAATACCGTGGTGAATTTGAAGAGCGGATGAAGAAAATCATTGATGAAGTGTACCACGATGGCAATGTTATTCTATTTATTGATGAATTGCATACCTTAATTGGAGCTGGTGGTGCTGAAGGAGCAATCGATGCATCTAATATCTTAAAACCAGCGCTTGCTCGTGGAGAGCTACAAACGATTGGTGCGACAACATTAGATGAGTATCAAAAGTATATTGAAAAAGATGCCGCTTTGGAACGTCGCTTTGCTCCTATTACGATTGACGAACCGACTGCTGAAGAAACAACTCAAATTCTTAAAGGACTTCGTAGCCGTTATGAAGAACACCATCATGTTGAAATCACGGATGAAGCGATTGAAGCTGCGGTAGCCTTATCTGTTCGCTATATTACGGCCCGTCGTTTACCAGACAAAGCCATTGATTTAATTGATGAATCAGCAGCTAAAGTCCGTCTTGATGTGACTCATGGCGATACGCCTGCTGGTAAACTAGAAGATGAAATCGAGCGTCTTGCTCAAGAAAAAGAAGAAGCAATTCTTGCTCAAGATTTTGAAAAAGCAGCCCGTATTCGAAAAAAAGAATTATCAAGAAAGCAACGATTAGAAAAGGTTCGTGCCCAGTCTTCTACTCAGGACGAGGGTCATTACACTTTAAGTGTTGATGAAACTGATGTTGCTCAAGTTGTTGCTCTGTGGACAGGTATCCCTGTTTATCAAATGGAGCAAAAAGAAAGTGACCGACTCATGAAACTTGAGAAAGTGCTTCACGAACGCGTTATTGGTCAAGAAACTGCAGTGAGTGCTGTTGCAAGAGCGATACGCCGTGCGCGATCTGGTTTGAAAGATCCAGCCCGTCCAATTGGCTCATTCTTATTCTTAGGACCAACAGGTGTTGGGAAAACCGAATTAGCGAAAACACTCGCTGAAGCCATGTTTGGTGAAGAAGATGCCCTTGTTCGAATCGATATGTCTGAATACATGGAGAAATTCTCAACGAGTCGGTTAGTCGGCTCACCTCCTGGTTACGTAGGCTACGATGAAGGCGGCCAGCTTACTGAGAAAATTCGCCAAAAACCTTACTCTGTTATTCTGTTAGATGAGGTTGAAAAAGCACATCCTGATGTCTTTAATATTTTACTTCAAGTATTAGATGACGGTCATTTAACGGATTCAAAAGGTCGAAAAGTGGACTTTAGAAATACCATTTTAATTATGACATCTAATCTAGGTGCAACAGCCTTAAGAGATGAGAAAATGGTTGGTTTCAATGCTAAGGATGCTAAACACGACTATACAGCTATGGAGAAACGAATTCGTGAAGAGTTGAAGAACAGCTTCCGACCAGAATTCCTAAACCGAATTGATGAATCCATTGTGTTCCATTCATTAGGTGAAAAAGAATTATCTGAAATTGTTAAACTGATGGCAAATAATATTGTCAAACGTTTAGAAGACCTTGATATTCACGTTAAAGTAACCCCAGCAGCCATTCAAGTGATTGCTAAAGCTGGCTTTGACCCAGAATATGGGGCACGTCCAATTCGCCGTGCGATTCAGAAAGAAATCGAAGACCGCTTGAGTGAAGAAATATTAAGCGGAGCGATTAAGTACGGAGACCATGTCATGCTGGGTGCTCGAAATGGTACGATTAGAATGACAGTTAAAGAAAAAAAGGAGACTCCCATAATGGAAGAAAAGGGAGAACTTGTTAACAACTAAAAATAAAAACCCGTTTGTCCACATGTGGATAAACGGGTTTTGTTTTTACTTTTGCACATCTTCTAAAATATACAAGCGATCAAAATCAATTTCAACATCATAATCCCCAATTTGAGTGTGGATATCGTGAGTAATTGATTTTAATAACGTCTCGTTTGTTTCTGAGCTACTAGAAGGAACCACAATATCGAATTGCATTAAGGGTCGATCATTGTTTTCCACAATGCGAAAATCATGGAATTTCAAATTCATAGAATAGGATTTTAAAATCGCTTTAATCTGTTGATAGACTTTTGTATGCCGTTCGTTTTGAATCGCAATCGGATCCACATGACAAACTAACTCCACATCAAGTTCCTCTAAAAAGCGTTTTTCAATCTGGTCAATTAGTTGATGCGCACGCGATAAGCTCCAACTATCATCAATCTCAATATGAATGGTCGCATGGGTTTGATTAGGCCCATAATTATGGACTAACAAATCATGGTAGCCCACAATCATCTCATACTGGTCGAGTAAACCAATCATTTTCCGAATAGCGTCCTCGTCAGGTCGAATCCCCAACAGATCATTAATAGAATGATGAATCATTTGAAGGCCGCTAAAAATAATGAAGACAGCCAATACAGCGCCGGCGATACCGTCCACTTTCCAATCCAACCAATACTCCACTAAAGAGGCTAAGAGAACAACGATGGTTGAATAAACATCATTGAAGCTATCCTGTGCAACGCCCTTTAAGGTATTGGAATGAATGGCATCAGCAATGACTTGGTAAAATTTCCCTTGAAATAACTTAGCGATAATAGAAAAAAGTAGTAAGATGACAATTAAGGGATTCATTTTTAGAGTGCCGGGATGAATGATGCGATCGATTGAAGAGACGAGAAACTGGCCTCCCACAAAAATAATGACTAATGAAATTAAAAGCCCACTAATATATTCATAACGCTCATGACCGTAAGGGTGTTCTTGGTCGGCAGGTTTAGCAGCAGCATAAAAACCAAAAAGGGCTAGAATAGAAGAAGCCGTATCAGATAAGTTATTCATAGCATCGGTAATAATGGAAATACTACCTGATAGGACCCCTGCTAATAACTTAATCGCAAATAAAACAAGGTTGGAAGCTAATCCAACTTTTCCGGATAAAATTCCCAATTGCACACGGTTATCTGTTTTGACTTTTTTACTAAGATACCGTTGAAGCCATTTTGTTAACATGTACACGCCCTCCAAAAAAGAGATAATTTTCATATTATCCTATAAGTTATAGGAGATGTCTAGTTTTTCATATCATTTAGTGTTCTCATTGATCTATGTTAAAATGATAGCATAAAGATAGAAGGAGCGATTAGTATGAGTATGAAAAATTCAAAAAAAGCATTATTAGTTGGACTTGCTGCCACAGCGGCGGTTGCTGCAGTTGCTGCTGTCGTTGCCTATGAAGAAGACACAGTGGATCGAATTGGTTCGTATATTAATCGCCACCGTGTAAAAAGTTTCGTTAAAAATAAATTCAAAGGAAGTGCAAAAGTCTTAAAGGCTGTGGATGCCATGAGTGATCGTGAAATCGACACCTTATTAAAGATTTTTGACCACACTGGCAACTGGAAAGACGCTGCTCTAGATGCATTCTCAGACGTAAAAGATAAAGCATCAGACTACAAAGGCAATGTCGTTGATACGGTTGAAGACATTTTTAACAAGTAAAAAAGAGTTTTATAACTTAAAAAGGAAGTTGAGAAAAATATCTCAGCTTCCTTTTTTTGTCTTAATCCATTAAAAAATGTCTGTAATCATCGTTAATCTTAGGTAAGTATTCATGGCCGTATTCGGGAAGTGCAAAGTTTGGAAGAATTTGAAGCCGAATTGGATGCCTACACAACAGTTGAAAACTATCAAAGTTATATCACTAACCACTTATTAGATGGGCATGCTGTTCCAGAGATAAGGATACCGGCAACCGATTTTTCAAGAGCAGAAGGAATGGATACGACTATTCTAACGGATTATGAAGGGGTAAGTGGTGATGCCTTACTCGTTGATGAAGCGGGTTTAGTCGAATATGAGTTTGAAGTCGCTGAGTCTGGTCTTTATCAAATTTATCTTCATTACTATCCTGTTGAAGGCAATAGCGCAGCCATCCAAAGAAGCCTATTTATAGACAGTGAGCTACCTTTTTCAGAATTCCAACTGGTGGAATTTCCACGTATTTGGGTGAATAAGATGAATCAATGGGAAACAGATAATCAAGGTAACGATATTCGACCTTCTCAGATAGAAGAGGCTGAGTGGTTAATGGCATGGGTGTGTCGCGCGAAGAGCGCTATTTGAACACAGACGGCCAAATTGAAGATGACTACCGTATCCAGTTTATTCAAGAACACTTGAGTTGGCTGCATAAAGGGATAACAGAAGGCTCAGCTTGCTTTGGTTATCATCTATGGACACCGATTGATTGTTGGTCTTGGCAAAATGCCTACCGCAACCGCTATGGTTTGATTTCGACCAATATTCATACGCAAGTTAAAACCATTAAAAAATCTGGCTACTGGTATAAACAAATGGCTGACGACAATGGCTTTAATCTGCCAGATCACTTGCAAGAGCTCATAATTGATTAATTTTTTAAAAAAAGTCGACAATGTTTAAAAATAGAGTAAAATAGATAGGGATTGTAAAACAGGTCGAAAGAGGTGAAATATGCAAAAATATGTCTTAATATCCAATGATATCCGCGATAAAATTATGACAGGGGTCTATGCGATTAATGAGCAATTGCCGTCAGAAAAAGAAATGTGTGTCGATTATGGTGTCAGTAAAATGACTATTAAACGCGCTTTAGATATCTTAGTGGCAGAAGGACTTGTGATTAAGCGAAGAGGTTCAGGTACATTTGTGAAGGATTTGGGTGAGAGCCAGATGAAGCATATTCACATGGCCAACCAATTCCGAGGAATGTCGGCCATGAATCAGGACAAAGCAATCAGCAGTAATGTATTGAATTTTTCAGTTCGAACAGCGTCACCGGAAATCGCTTCTCAACTAAATGTCACAGAAGGCAGTTTTATTTACGACGTTTACCGTGTCCGTCTAGTTGACGGGACGCCGCGTGTTATTGAACAAACTTACATGCCGATTGATGTGATTCCTTCTTTAAAAATGGAACACGTTCAGAGTTCGATATATAACTATATTGAGAGCGAATTGAAATTAGTCATCCAAAGTGCCCACCGAACCGTTAGTGTCCGTAAGGCAACAGACTTTGAGGCTGAAAAGCTAGGTCTAGAAAAAGGTGATCCTGTTGCGGTAGCAGAGCAAGTTGGTTACCTCAATACTGGCGAAGCCTTTGAGCTATCAACATCAGTCCATCGTTATGACTTTTATGCCGTTCAAATGATTTTTACTCGAAACTAACAAACGACCAGCCGAGAGCTGGTCGTTTTTTTGTAGAGAAGTAAGATACAGCCGGCAAATATCAGCTGTATCTTACACTAAGGCAGATGAAAAGCACTTGGGCCTAAGCCCAAGCGCTTTCTAGTGAAGCAATGCTTGATTTTGCGCAACAGAAATGACCCGATTGTTAAAGGCTGAATCGTCATTCAAACGAGTTTCTAACACGAAGCCATTAATGTCTGGATGAGTATTCATTTCGGCAATAGAGCTATATAGCTGGCTCAATGCTTCTTGAATATCGTCACTAATCGCTAAACTTTTTTCCGCTAGTTCAGCTGGCAACTGGTTAATCGTTGATTCTGAAGCTAGAACACCAAAATTCTTTTCTTTCAAAAGGTCGATAGAAGCTAAGATGTCGCTAGCTGATCCATAAAGGACATCACTCTCAACTGTATAATGAGCATACTTTTGGGCAATATCGCTTGTTTTTTCGGCAATCGACTTTCCGATAGACTGCTCGATTTGTTCTTTAGTGATGCTACCTGGTCGAATAATCGTTGGTACATCAGTCGTTAAATCAATAACGGTTGACTCGATTCCAATTTGGGATGGACCACCATCAATAAAGGCCGCCACATTATCTTGGAAATATTCCGTTACCTGTTTAAAAGAAGTCGAAGACAATTGTCCCGATACATTAGCTGATGTGCCAGCGACAGGTTTGCCTAACCCTGCAATCAGTTGTTTGGCAATATCATTATCGGGTAAGCGGAAACCGACTGTCTTTTTACCGGCATTAACGTTTGGCGAAACAGTATTTTCTTTGACTTCAAGAATGATTGCTAATGCTCCTGGCCAAAAGTCAGCCATTAACGTTTGCGCATCATCCGTCACATATGCGACTGCCTTTACCATATCAACATCCGAAACATGAAGGGTAACCGGGTTATCTTTTGGTCGTTGTTTCACTTCAAATAAACGATCAACCGCCTCATAGTTTGTTGAGTCGACACCAATGCCATAAACTGTTTCAGTTGGGAAAACGACCACTTCGCCTTCTGCTAAGGCATCAATAGCTTGGTCGATTTGTAATTGTATACATTCTTCAATCATTTTAATTAGTCACCTCAAGGTTAAATATCACTACACACCTTATGTATTATGCGCTCATTTTTGAAAAAAGCAAAAATCTTTACTTAATTGAAGTAAAAAAGTTTATTTTTCAAAGCGGGCATGAATGGCTAGGTAGCTGAGCAATAGATCATCCATGGTTTTTAAGTTAACACCCGTCTCTTGGAAAAAACGATCAATACGGTATTGCAAAGTATTGCGGTGAACATACAAGTCATTAGCAGCCTTAGAAATATTACCAAGATTTTGCCACATGGCCATGACTAATTCATTGCCACCATCAATGGCAAAAATTGCTTCTTTCAAATGGTGAAGAATCGTGCTTTTTGAAGCAGCTTCATAAGTAAAGTAGGTAATAGCGTGTTCGGCTAAGGTGGCAATCTTTTTGTGCTGGTAGTGAGAACGGCGGTTCATGAAAATCTGCTGTTCCTCAGCGAATAAGGCAGGCAGTTGGTTATCAACTGGCCAATTTTGTCCTAAATAAACGGTAGTTTGAACAGTAAAATCATCGTCCAAGACATTTAAAATGCCTTCAATTTCTTCTAAGAGGTCAATATGGCTAGGGTTATCAATGACTAACACACCATACGTCTCGGTTATAAAGAAGCCGTCTTTTACAAAACTCAAGGTATTTTTAAAAGCATCTAACCATAGTTGGTAGTCGAAGCTGTCATCATCGGCGTGTTTGATGGACACCTGTAAGAGTTGGACCTTGTTAGCGTTAGTAGGTATATCACTAGACTGTTCAAGCAGAAACCGCGCCCAGCGATTAGTTTGTTTTTTGAAATGAATCACTTCTGGTGTTGTTAGTTGGACAATTAGTTTTTTTTCACGGTCAGAAATGGAATCAGCCGGGAAGTGCAGCCAGTTATCTTCGTAGGGAACACTAAAGTAGCCGTCACCCATTCGGGACGAGTGGTTAATGATTAATTCTGGAAATAGGTCTTCTAGTAAGTCTTCAATCAAAATGCTCCCTCACAATCAAATCATAATAGCTTTATTTTATCATTATCCTGGCAGAATTGCTAAATCTTGGAAAGAAAATATGCTATAGTTAGGGATGAAAAAGGATGGTGTCGTATGAATCAAGAAGAAAAAGAAGGCTTTATGCGAGAAGCTATAAAAGAAGCGGAAAAAGCCAAACAATTGGGTGAAGTTCCGATTGGCGCGGTGGTGGTTTTGGATGGCGAAATCATTGGTCGTGGCCATAATGAACGTGAAACAACCCATGATGCAACGACCCATGCAGAAATGAGTGCCATTCGTCAAGCTAATCACCATTTGAAAAATTGGCGGTTAGAAGATGCCAGTTTGTTTGTTACCTTAGAACCATGCCCCATGTGTAGCGGCGCAATTATATTGTCTCGCGTTAAAGAAGTCTACTATGGCGCTGCCGATTTAAAAGGCGGGACTGCTGGAACATTAATGAATTTATTAGAGGATGAGCGGTTTAATCACCAGTCGCAAGTAGAAGTAGGGATTTTAGAAGCGGAGTGCAAAGCTTTGCTACAAGATTTTTTTAGAAATTTACGCAAGCAACGTAAAGAAGAGCGCCGTAATCACTTAAAACGCGTTCACCAACAGCAACTTGAAAACGAGTCATGAGCTTGCAAAAGGGCTTAGACTTATGCTATACTAAGTTTTGCCGAAAGGCCTTATGGCAATGGTGGTCTTGTGAATCGAGTCAGGTCCGGAAGGAAGCAGCTATAAACTTGATCCGCCATGTGCTGTAAGTATTTCTATTTAAATAAACTTTAACCCCAAGACAGCTGTCTTGGGTTTTTTTGTAGACTAGGGGATTATAAGTTCAGCCATCAATGTCTAGCTCTCAAGTCCTGACCTAGTGAAAAAAAGATAAATTTGCCCCATTGCGCGCTTCGCTGCTCACTAACGCATATCATTCGACTAACCCGCTGAAGCGTGAAGTCTCCTGACAATTCAGGGTCAAATTTCCTATTTTTTCATAGGCCAAGGCGGACTTGTCCGCTTTTCTTATATGTAAAAAGCCAAGCTGATGACGTTTCATCGGCTTGGCTAAAAGGGGATTTACTAAGGTTAGTGACGATCGCCTTCGCTTGGCGGCGTATACGTTGTTTCCTCATCTAAAACATCTTCCTTATGGGTGACGTCTGGATGTGATTCTGTTTCGAATGTAGCATCAATCATCGCATCTGATGGTGGCACATTGTATTGGACATCATCTGGCTGACGATCCAAATTTAATTTCGCATCGCGATTCAATAAATCCTCAACTAGAATGAGAATTTTTCCATCTTCTAAGTCGCGGTGATAAGGAAGCAATAACTCATCAGGTGATTCCTCTCGGTCCTCATCCATTTCCATTTGACTTTCACGGTCAATCGTATCTTGATTAGTAAAGAAACCGGTAAAGGTATGGGCGAACCGCTCCCACAAAGGTAAATCCTTTTCTTCGGTAAGGTCAGCAAGATCATCTTGTCTAACGGCAACGTGGGTTTCTTTTTGGATTTGGAGAAGATGGTCTTTTTTGTCAGCAACAATAGTCAAGGAGCTGTCTGGATAGCCCTCTTTTTGTAATTGCGTGATGGCGTCTCTTACTTCGGTAACGGTTGTATAGGGTCCTTTGATAAAATAGGTCATCTTAATCCCTCAACTTTCCTAAAGCTCGATTATGAATCATTTACACTATCAGTTTATCGAAAAAAAGATGGGACTGCAAAGAATAAGGGTCAGTGAGTCGTTGCGACTAAGACGACCATGCTACCATAGCCAATGGCCTGTTGATAGTCTGTTAGCGGATTGTTTTCAGTGTCAAATAAAGGTTGTTTGTTGAAGTAGCTTTCATATTCCTGTAGATGAAGGATGCAATTGATATTGGCTAAGAGACGGTGAGATGAAAAAACAGAGCCGTCTTGTCGTCTAAGGTCATAGTTACGGTGGATGGTTTCTTTAGTCGCTTGGTTAGTGATAACATAAATCGCATCTTTGTTAACGCCATTTTCTCGTAAACGGTCGACAACAGCCATCACGTCAGCAATAGATGTTGATCGGTGCATGAGTTCCAGTTTCATGTCTATCCCTCCTCAAATCGGGCAATCAAAATGATTCCATTAGATCTTATAAGTCTATTATCCAATGAAAAGTAAAAATACGCTAGCACTAAGCTTTTAAAGAGAAAAATCCTTGATTTATCAATGATTTTAAAAGATTTTGCCAAAGAGGGAACCCTTTCTATTTTCCTGTTTTTAACGTATAATGAAGAAATGAAGACCAAAGGGAAAGAGGGGGAAGAATGAGCTATCAAGCACTGTACCGTGTTTGGCGTCCACAGCGATTTGACGATATCGCAGGCCAAGAAGCGGTCACCCGAACATTGAAGAATGCTTTAATACAAGGGAAAAACAGCCATGCCTACCTGTTTACTGGGCCAAGAGGAACCGGGAAAACAAGTGCGGCTAAGATTTTCGCCAAGGCAATTAACTGCCCTAACCAAGAAGATGGCGAACCTTGTAACCATTGTGATATCTGCCAGTCAATTACAGAAGGCCGATTGAACGACGTCATTGAAATTGATGCTGCCAGCAACAATGGTGTTGAAGAAATCAGAGATATTCGTGACAAAGCGCGCTATGCCCCTACCCAAGCAGAATATAAAATTTATATTATTGACGAGGTTCATATGTTATCAACTGGCGCTTTTAATGCGCTATTGAAGACACTCGAAGAACCGCCGGCCAATGTTATTTTTATCTTAGCGACGACTGAACCGCATAAAATTCCGCTGACGATTATTTCGCGGACACAACGGTTTGACTTTAAACGAATTACGTATCAAGCCATTATTAATCGTATGGCTTATATCTTAGAACAAGAAGCTATTAAATACGACAGCCAAGCGCTTCATGTGGTAGCCCGTGCTGCCAATGGTGGGATGCGGGATGCCTTAAGTTTGCTGGATCAAGTCATTTCCTATGATTCTGATTTTGTATCTTTTGACCATGCCATTCAAGTGTCAGGCAGCCTAACAGAAGAGATGATGTTGAACTTTTTATCAGCATTATCCCAATCTGAAGCGGAAGAAGCCCTTCATATCCTTCACGATATTTTAGAAAAAGGCAAAGAAGCAGGGCGCTTTATTGAAGAAATGATATTGTTTGCCCGCGACTTATTAGTTTACAAGCAAGCAGGTCAGTCTGATTTAGAAGAGCGTTATAGCCAAGCTTTTCGTGAGTTCTCACAGGCGGTTGAGCCGACTTTTTTATATCAAGCGATTGAAGAGTTTAGCCAAACGCAAAAGGATATGCGTTTTTCAACTCAGCCAGACGTATATTTAGAAGTCTTGGCGGTGAAGCTAGCTAAACAAAAAGTTAAGCCTCAGACTACTAACGAAACGGCGGCTCCTGCTGATTCAGCAGAAGTAAGCCGACTTGAAAAGGAACTAGCTGCCTTAAAGAAAGAATTAACGACAGCTTTAGCAGCGATGAAGAATGGAGCAGTTGCAGCTGAGCCAGTAAAACCAGCCAGGCCACGACCAGCCGTTGCTAAAAATGCGGCAGGATTTAAACCTAATTTAGGTCGGGTTCAAGCTATTATGAAAACAGCATCTAAAAAAGAATTAGTCAGCATCAAAGATAATTGGGTTGATATTTTGGATGTTTTGTCTGTCACACAACGTGCTGTCTTACGACAAGCAGAGCCAGTAGCAGCGAATAGCGAAGCCTGTATTTTGTCCTTTGATTATGAAATATTATGTCAAAAAGCTAGTGAAGATATGGAGTTACAAGTAGCTCTCGAAGAGGCAATTGGGCGTATGTCTAATCGACCAGGTGAATTTGTTTGCGTAACGGCTGAACAATGGGCCTCTCTGCGTAAGAGCTATGTACAAGAATTGAAGTCACGTCAACAAGCTGCGCCAGCCGTAACCGAAAACGAGCCGCAAACTGCTGCACAAGCAGGTCCGTTGGCAGACTACGATGATAACGATGCGCCACCACTCTTCGATGAGGATATGGCTATCGAGATGAGTCCAGCTGATGAAGACGAGCAAAAACAACAAGAAGTGGTGGAACAAGCCATCAGTATGTTTGGAAAAGAAAATATTACAGTTATTAATGAATAGGAGCGAATAATATATGCGTGGAAATATGGGAAATATGCAAGGTATGATGAAACAAATGCAAAAAATGCAAAAACAAATCGAGGAAACTCAAGCAACTTTAAATGAAACAGAATATGTCGGAGCTGCAGCTAACGAATTAGTTTTAGTGACCATGACAGGCGATAAAAAAGTCGTTGATGTTGCAATTAAACCAGAAGCCGTTGACCCAGATGATGTTGACATGTTACAAGACTTAATTTTAATGGCAACTAACGCTGCTTTAGAAAAAGTAGAAGCAGACCAAACAGCAAAATTAGGTAAGTTTGCTAAGGGAATGCCAGGATTCTAAACCAATAAACAAGATAAAGGAGCGTAGAAGACATGCAATACCCAGAACCAATTGCAAAGTTAATTGAGAGCTTTATGAAGTTGCCTGGTATCGGCCAAAAAACCGCAGCACGTCTCGCTTTCTTTTGCTTGGATATGGCTGAAGATGAGGTTGTTCACTTTGCTAATGCGCTGCTATCAACTAAGCGAGATCTCCATTATTGTTCGAAATGTGGCAACATCACCGAAAGTGATCCGTGTGTGATTTGTTCGGATGAGACGCGAAACGCCGCAACAGTACTCGTAGTCGAAAACCCACGCGACATTATGTCGATGGAAAAAATTCGGGAATACAATGGTCGCTACCATGTTCTTCACGGTGTGTTATCGCCGATGGAAGGAACGGGTCCGGAAGATTTGAATATTCCTAACTTGATTAAACGGCTGCAAGAAGAGGCCATTGATGAAGTGATTATTGCGACTAACGCAACAGCTGAAGGCGAAGCGACAGCTATGTATCTGTCACGTCTGATTAAACCAGCTGGCATTAAGGTGACGCGCTTGGCTTACGGTTTAGCAGTCGGCAGTGACATTGAATATGCAGATGAAATGACCTTGTTTAGAGCCATTGATGGCAGAAGAGAGCTATAAAAGATAAGGAGACGATCAGGCCATGCCTTTCCACTTACTGAAAAAACGCAAGCATAACCATCAAAAACGGCTAGTGGATGAGCAACTCAAAGCGACTATGCAAGATATTTATCAAAAGTATCAGTTGCTAAAAGAGCTGGAAGAGGCCGCTTATGATGTATCCGATGAGTTATATATGGCAAGAAAAATCGAAGGTGCAAAATACCTCTGCTTGTTGAAGGAAGCGCGCAAACGCCACATATCAGCAGATATGTCTGCCCCTAAAAAAGCAAAAGCCTTTCGTATTAAAAAAAGAGGTTATCAAAAAGATCATTTATTTACGCAAGACTAGACGCTACTGCCTATAAAAAGAGTGATGAGTAGCGTATAATGAGACTATACAAGCAAGGAGCATAACATGAACGGCATATTTATTACCTTAGAAGGTCCAGATGGATCGGGCAAGACAACAGCACTTCAAGCGATTGTTCGCGCACTGCCTGCTTATACGGACAAAAAAATTGTCACAACTCGTGAACCGGGTGGCAGCCCAATTGCAGAAAAAATCCGCACGATTGTTCTAGATCCAGAACATACTGAAATGGATCCTAGAACGGAAGCCTTGTTGTACGCAGCAAGTCGCCGCCAGCATCTGGTTGAAAAGGTTATTCCCGTTTTAGAGCAGGGCGACCTTGTTTTGTGTGACCGCTTCGTTGACAGTTCTATTGCCTATCAAGGCCACGCCAGAGGCATCGGTGAAGCAGGTATTTTTCAAATTAATGACTTCGCAACAGGCGGAATACAACCGGATTTGACTCTTTATATCGATATTAGCCCAGAAGAAGGACTAAGACGGATTCAAAAGAATCAAGATAGCCGAGAAAATAACCGCTTGGACCGCGAAACACTTGTTTTTCATGAAAAAGTACGAGAAGGTTACTTGCAATTACTTGACCAGCATCCGGATCGTATTGTAAAAATCGATGGCAGCCAGACCCCCGAAGAGGTAGCAAAAAGCTGTATCGACCATATTACCAAGTACCTATCAACAGATAAAAAATGAAACGTAGAAAGAGGAGATTGATATGAAACTGATCATGGCTGTAATTCAAGATAAAGATAGTGCATTACTATCAGACGAGTTAGTAGAGGCAAATATTCGTGCAACGAAATTATCTACAAGTGGTGGGTTTCTACGCTCCGGAAATACAACATTTATGATCGGGGTCGAAGACGACCGTGTTGAAGAGGTCCTAAACATTATCAAAGTTAACTGTGAATCAAGAGAGCAATATACCACATCGCCTGTTAACTTGGATGTATCCTTAGACAGTACCATTCCTTACCCAATGCAAGTTCATGTTGGTGGCGCAACAGTATTCGTTCTACCAGTAGAAAGTTTCCATAGATTCTAATGAGCGAGATGGCCATTAAACAAAAGCAGCCAGAGCTGATGGCGCTTTTTTCCCGCTCGATCCGAAATAAACGCTTAGGTCATGCCTATTTGTTTGAAGGGACAAGAGGAACAGGCAAGAAAGAGCTAGCCCTATGGATTGCCGGCTGTATTTTCTGTGAACAGCCAACAAATGGCGAAGCGTGTTTAAGTTGTCGAAACTGCCAACGATTGAAGGAAGGCAACTTGCCCGACTTGATTGAGTTGGAGCCAGACGGCCAATCTATTAAGGTCGATCAGATACGCCATCTAAAGGCTGAATTTTCAAAGAGTGCAGTTGAAAGCAATAAGAAAGTTTATATCATTGATGATGCCGAAAAAATGACGGTCAGTGCAGCCAATAGCTTGCTGACCTTTCTAGAAGAACCGGGTAAAGACACTTATTTATTTTTATTAACCACTGTAAAAGAAAATATGTTGCCCACTATTCGGTCACGCTGTCAGATTATTCATTTTCAGCCATTGAAACGGCAAATGATGACGGCATTGCTCTTAGCTGAAGGTTTAAACCAAACGGATGCGGATGTTTTAGCAGTTATTACTAATGATAGTGAGGAAGCTAAAGCTTTAGCAGCTGATGAACACTTTCATTTACTGCGTGAGTTGAGTTGGCAGTGGTTTAAATTGTTAGCAACTGGCGATGATATGGCATTTATCTATGTGCAAACCCATGTGATGGATGCCTTAAAAGAAAAAAGCCATAGTTTATTTTTCTTGGACTTGCTCTTGTTTCATTATCGTGATCTATTGTATGCTAGCTTTGGCAACCAAGCTGATATTGTCCATGCCAATCGATTAGAGGATTATCAGATGGTTGGCCGCCAGTTAAGAGGCAGTCAAGCGATTATTTTGGCAATTGAGAGTATTTTAGAAGCTAAGCAAGCAATAAATGCCAATGTTCAAGTTCAAGGATTATTAGAGAGTATCGTGATTCAAACATCACGTCGCTAAAAGGAGCGCAAAATCATGAAGGAAGTTATGGGGCTTAGGTTTATTACCAATGGAACCATCCATTATTATGAAACAGGCAATGAAACCTATGCCGTGAATGATAAAGTAGTCGTCCAGTACGGTGAAACTTTGGAAATAGCCAAAGTTGTCATTGCATCAAAACGTTGTCATCAAAAAGATACAGCCTATCCCAGTCAAGCGATTATCCGTCGTGCAACGACCGATGATTTAGAGTGGGAAGCTAAGAATAAAGATGATGCCAACACAGCCCTTCGCATAGCCAAGGAACGTGCGCGTGAACATCAGTTAGATATGAAACTGATTAAAGCACAATATGCCTTTGACCGTCAAAAACTAATCTTTTTATTTAGCGCACCTGGCCGTGTTGATTTCCGTGTTCTCGTTCGCGAGTTAGCAGCCGTTTTTAAAACACGGATTGAATTGCGTCAGATTGGTTCTCGTGACGAAGCTAAGCTATTAGGCGGTATAGGTCCATGTGGACGTCCCCTTTGTTGTTCAACATTCTTAGGCGATTTCTCACCAGTATCCATTAAAATGGCTAAAGATCAAGGCTTATCATTAAATACCACTAAGATTTCAGGTATCTGTGGTCGTTTAATGTGTTGCTTGAATTTTGAAAATGATACCTATGAAGAATTAAAACGTAGCATGCCTGATTATGGACAAGAAATTGAAACACCAGAAGGTCGTGGCAAAGTGATAGCTCTTAATATTCTATCTCAAGTTGTGACCGTTCGCTTTTTTAAAAATAAGAAAACAGCCGATTACACTTGGGAAGAGTTAAAAGGCGAATTAGTATAGTTATAGTAGCTAAGAAGAAAACGAAAAATGTGAGTGAGTAAAATGGATAAACGAGCCTTGTTTGATCAGTTTCACCGGATGGAGAGTCGCGTCTCAGCAGTTGGAGAAGACATTATTGATATTCAGGCGAAATTAAATCAGCTAATCGAAGAAAATACAACCTTGCAGATTGAAAATCAGCATTTACGGGATCGTGTCGATTTCTTAACCAAACAAATGGAAGAAAACGCAGCTACCATTGAACCGGAAATGTCTAAATCACGATTGAATCTGCAAAAATTATATGAAGATGGCTTCCACGTCTGTAATGTCTATTACGGCAGCCGACGCATGGATGATGAATCATGCGTATTCTGTTTGGATGTCATCTACGGAGAACGGGAGCAACGTCATTGAGTGAATCAAATCAAAAGAAACCAGTATTATTAAAAGCGGACGAACGATTGGATCTACTTAAAAAGGAAAATATTCAGATTATCCAAAGTCCATCCGTTTTTTCCTTTTCTTTGGATGCGGTATTACTAGCGAACTTTGCTTCCGTACCTAAAACCCGTCAGGCAAAAATTGTTGATTTTTGCTCGGGAAATGGTGCGGTAGCTTTTTTATTAACCGGAAAGACTAAAAATCCCATTATTGGAGTTGAAATTCAAGACCGTTTAATCGATATGGCTAGACGTACTGTTCAATTAAATGAATTGGAAGAGCGTGTCTCTTTCGTACACGCCGATATTAATAATATTACTGACCACATTCCAGCTGACTCAGTGGATGTGATTAGTTGTAATCCTCCTTATTTTAAGGACATCCCATCGAGTACGAAAAATACCCATTCAGCCTACACCATTGCGCGCCACGAAGTGAAGCTGAATTTAGACCAACTAATGAAAAAAACAAGCCACTTATTGAAGATGAATGGTAAAGCCTATTTTGTTCATCGACCAGACCGCTTATTGGAGATTTTAGATACGATGCGAGCGAACCGTTTAGCACCTAAACGCCTGCAATTTATTTATCCAAAGACAAATAAAGACGCTAATATGATCTTAATTGAAGCGATTAAAGACGGGAAACCAGATGGCTTGAAGATACTACCACCATTTTATGTTCATGATGAGACGGGCGATTATTCAACAGAAGTGAAGGCGATTTTGTTTGGCGAATAAAGAAGAGAGCCGTCACTACTTTTATGTTTTAGAATGCCGTGACCAGTCTTTTTATGCCGGTTATACAACAGATTTACTTCGCCGGGAAAAAGAACATAACGCCGGTATCGGCTGTAAATACACAAAGAGTAGACGACCAGTCAATATGATTTACCATGAAGACTTTGCCACGCGCAGCGAAGCCACAAAGGCAGAAGCAGCCTTTAAAAAACTAACACGCAAACAAAAGGAAGAGAAGGTGGGAAGAAATGGAAACACAGAAAAGTTATGAAACACACCCAACTGGAACCCTTTATCTGGTCCCAACACCGATTGGTAATTTGGGTGATATGACCTTTCGCGCGGTTGAAGTATTAAAAGAAGTGAATTGGATTGCTTCAGAGGATACACGCAACACGAGAAAGCTATTGACCCATTTTGACATCGACACCCAGCAACTTAGTTTCCATGAACATAATACGAAAGAACGCATTCCGCATCTAATCACGCTCTTACATGCAGGCGATTCCATCGCTCAAGTTAGTGATGCCGGCATGCCATCCATTAGTGACCCAGGACATGAATTGGTCCTTGCCTGTATCGAAGCGGCTATTCCTGTTGTCCCACTACCAGGTGCCAACGCAGGGATTACAGCTCTAATTGCATCCGGTTTATCACCACAGCCGTTTACCTTTATTGGCTTTTTAAAACGTAAGAAAAAAGACCAACGTCAACAATGGCAATTATTGAAGAACAAGCAAGAAACGATGATTTTTTACGAATCACCTTATCGCTTGAAAGAAACTGTTGAAAATCTAGCCGCCGAATTAGGAACGGATAGACAGATTGTTATTTGTCGTGAATTAACGAAACGTTACGAAGAATTTATTCGTGGAACAGCAGGACAAGTCCTCGAATGGCTAGACCAAAACGTCGTTAAAGGCGAAATTTGTCTGATGGTTGGAGGCAACCCGGACGCTGAGGAAGTTGCCGAAGTAGTTGATTTTCCAGAAGACTTAAAAGAACATGTTGAAGAAGTAATGGCAGCAGAACAATTGTCGTCGAAAGATGCCATTAAACAAGTTGCTAAGCAACGTAATATTAAAAAACAAGAGGTTTACCAAGCTTACCACCAGATTTAAAAGGGGGAGATCGGATGAATTTAAACGGGCTTCATACCATCTCACCTTATGTCTTGCTTACCTTAAGCTTGTTTGCTGCAACCCATGGTGTCAATCGTATTATTAAAAGAGGTTGGTCACGAAAATACATGGCACTAGCAGTGCTGAGTAGCTTATTGGCTGGCTTAGCAGGACTCGTTATATGGAATAAGATGAGGGGTAATCCTTATCCACTTGTATTGTTGGAGAAAGGGTTAGTTTATTTATTACTGTATTTGATGCTATCATTTGGATTATTTGTTCTATATGTCTTTATGCTCCAATGGCGCCCAGTTTCTTTAAACCAAGATTATTTGCTAATATTAGGAACCGGCGTCTTGCCAGATGGCACTGTGAGCTTAGTTCTCCAATACCGCTTGGATAAGGCCTTAACTTTTTACAATAAGCAAAAAAGTCAGCATAAAAAACCCGCTAAACTGATTGTGAGTGGTGGCAGGGGGCCTACTGCACCTTGTTCTGAGGCAGAGGTCATGCGAGATTATTTGATGGCCAAGGGTATACCATCTGACGACATCTTGTTAGAAAAAGATTCCATCAATACCCACCAAAATTTTCTTTTTAGTAGTCGAATGATTGATCGCTACCAAATTGGCAAAAATGGCTTATTTGTGACTAATGATTTTCATGTTCCTCGTAGTCAACTCTATGCTCGCCAGGCTGGCATTGCGGCTGATGGTATTGGCGCACCAACACCATGGATGCAATTTCCTTATTCAGTTGGCAGAGAGTACATCGCCTTATTATTGATTTACCGCTACTATCATGCGGTTGTAGCTGGTTTTTTGTTTGGGATATTTTTATGTGTTTTCTAGGGGTTGAGCCATTGCTCAGTCCTTTTTTCATAGGCCAAGGCGGACTTGTCCGCTTTTCTTATGGTCTTACAAGCACCAGCCAATTGTTTCAAAATCTTATAGAAGAATGTTCAATAACTGATACCATTTTAAAAGAATCCGTTTACAATAAAGGTAAGTATCATCGGATAATGAGAATAGAAAGAGGATAATGATGACAGCATACCTATTTGCACATTTTATTGGTGAACAACCGGATAGTGAACAAGTTTATTTTAGTATCAGTAAAGACGGCTTACATTTTACAGACTTGAACCAAGGTCGCGCCGTTTTAAAAAATCCTCTCGGTGAAAAAGTGAACTGCCCCCTGTCTACTTGACAGGGGGCAGTTCATAGGGCTTGGATGTTTTAATGATTATATTAACTGATCTTCGTCTACAGTCCCAACTGTTTCAACTTTTTCTGCTGCAAGTAAGTCACGGATATCTTTTAGATATAGTTCAGCTGCAGGAATCTCAACTTCTTCAACATCCATTTCTGGATTTTGACGTTTGAATTTGTTAGCAGCTTTGATGATAAGGAATAGCACTAGTGCAATAATAAGGAAATCAATAATAGCTTGTAGGAAGTTTCCGTATCGTAATGTCGCTGTTCCGATCTTCACGGATAGGTCCTCGATTGCTGCTTGAGAAGTCAATGATACAATAATCGGAGAAATCAAATCTTCAACAAGTGAATTCACAATTGCTGAGAAGGCAGCCCCAATAATAACCCCTACAGCCAAATCAAGAACATTACCACGCATAATAAACTCTTTAAATTCTTTAATCATTTTTTCACCTCCTATAATTATCTTCATTATAGACAATGAACCTATCAACAAGCAAAGGAAAAGGTAGGAAAAAAATAAATTATCCCATTAGCTTTATATAAGGTGCCGGCGAATAATCATCTAGCGGCAAGCTAGCTTCCTGGCCGCTTGCTAAAAGCGCCAATTGGTAACCGATTAACGGCCCAGTTGTTAAACCAGATGAACCAAGACCACTGGCTGTTAATATGGTCTCACTAGTTGGCAGATAACCAAAAAATGGACTGAAATCGGAGGTATAGGCGCGGGTACCAACTTTTACTTCTATTAATTCAGCATCTTTCAAGTCATCAAATAACGCTTGTCCATTTTGAATCATGCTTTGGATAATGGTATCGTCTTTGGTTAAGTCATAGCCCAGGTCATTTTCATGGCTAGCTCCTACGAAAACACGGCCATTACCAAGTGGCAAAATATCAATTTCGCCTTCGGGCATAATAACAGGCAAATTTCTATTATCTAAATCGGCTGTTTGTAAAACAGCTAGCTGTCCTTTTTGCCCACGAATGTCGACCTCAAAACCAAGTGGCTGTAAGATGTGCGGCAACCATGCACCTGTTGCTAAAATAATATGGTCAAAAGAGTGCTGTCCACTAGCTGATTCCACAATATTGTTTGCCATTAAATGAGCGCGCTCATTTAATCGTTTGCCACCATTTTCAACAACGTAGTTAAGAAGAGTAGCAACGAGTTGCTGGCCATCTACTCGTGCACCGCCAGCAACATAGAGTGCATGTTCTTGTTCTTTTAAGCCAGGTAAAAGCTGTTCTAATTCTTCTTCTGACAAAATAGTTAAGTCGCCAATCTGAGGCGCATCTTGTCGTCGGCTGACGCCAAGGTGGTATTGGTCCTGGGTTGCTTTTGCCTTTTTCTTTAGTAAGACGGCACCTGATTGCTTGTAAAATGAGGTGTCTTGTCCGTCAGCATTTAAATCGGCTAACATTTGATGGTAAAAAGCAGCGCCGCCTGCAGCTAAGCGATACCAAGGTTTGTTGCGACGTTTAGATAGCCAGGGGCAGATAATACCTGCCGCCGCAGAAGTCGCTTGCCCAGTGCCCTCGTCATAAACAGTAACTTGATGACCAAAACGACTGAGATAGTAGGCAGCCGTTGAGCCAACGATGCCGCCACCGATAATTGCAATAGATTGTGTCATGAATCGTCCTCTTTTCGAAAATAGTAGCTTTATTATACCATTTTGATTGTAGCGGAAAAATAAGAGAGCTAGTTGTTGCATTATTTGTTTAAAGTGGAGAGGTTCAGCGCTAAAAAGTGGCTTGAACCTCTTAATTTTCCAATAATGGAGAGGTTCAGAGCCTAAAAGTACCTTGAACCTCTTAATTTTCTAATAATGCAGAGGTTCAGAGTCGAAAAGTACTTTGAACCTCTTAATTTTCCAAGAATCGAGAGGTTCAGAGCCTAAAAGTATCTTGAACCTCTTAATTTTCTAATAATGCAGAGGTTCAGCACGGAAAAGTACCTTGAAGCTCTTAATTTTCTAATAATGGAGAGGTTCAGCATCGAAAAGTACTTTGAACCTCTTAATTTTCCAATAATGGAGAGGTTCAGAGCCTAAAAGTGTCTTGAACCTCTTAATTTTCTAATAATGGAGAGGTTCAGCATCGAAAAGTACTTTGAACCTCTTAATTTTCCAAGAATCGAGAGGTTCAGTGTCGAAAAGTATCTTGAAGCTCTTAATTTTCTAAGAATCCAGAGCTTCAACACCAAAAACCTCCTCGAACCTCTTAAATCAGACACAAAAAAGAGGTTCAACGCTCAAAATGAACGTGAACCTCTCTATAATCAGCTATTAACAGCTTTCGTTACCAGTTGTCCCTCTAATTTGGCCTTCGCCGAAAATAATATATTTGTAAGAGGTTAGCGCTTCTAGGCCCATTGGTCCGCGCGCGTGTAATTTCTGTGTGCTGATTCCAATTTCGCCACCTAGGCCGAAACAGCCGCCGTCGGTAAATCGAGATGATGCATTAACATAAACTGCAGCAGCATCAATGTCTTGTAAGAAATCTTGGGCTGTTTGATAATTATCGGTCACAATGACTTCTGAATGCCCAGTCGAATGAGCTTGGATATGCGCAATCGCTTGATCATAATCATCCACCACTTTAACAGCTAAAGTGAAACTTAAAAATTCAGTATCGTAATCTTCTTCGGTTGCTGCAATCGCATTTGGGAGAAGCGCGCACGTTTTTTCATCGCCACGAATCTCAACATGGTATGCAGACAAAGCCTCAGCAAATACTGGCAAATACTTATCAGCTACAGATTGATGAACAATTAAACTTTCAATGGCATTACACACAGAAGGGCGGTCTGCTTTCGCATTAACCAAAATCCGTGTCGCCATCTTCAAATCTGCATCCTTATCAATATAAAGGTGGCAGTTACCAACGCCTGTCTCAATGACAGGAACAGTCGCATTCTTCAACACATTTTGAATTAAGCCAGCACCACCACGAGGAATCAAACAATCCAAGTATTGATTTAGTCGCATAAACTCAGCTGCCAATTCACGAGACGGATCCGTAATCAACTGAATCGTGTCTGCCGAAAGACCTGCCGAAACTAAGCCC
The DNA here is from genome assembly GCF_011100465.1 of Jeotgalibaca arthritidis. Taxonomy (NCBI): domain Bacteria; kingdom Bacillati; phylum Bacillota; class Bacilli; order Lactobacillales; family Carnobacteriaceae; genus Jeotgalibaca; species Jeotgalibaca arthritidis. Next base: position 926,234 of record NZ_CP049740.1, on the reverse strand, counting down.
TCTTGAAGAGCAGCCAAAATCGCTTGATTCGACTGCAAGGCCTCCTTGCCACCCCTTAAAATCACAGCATTCCCCGACTTAAAGCAAAGCGCTGCCGCATCTGCCGTCACATTTGGACGTGATTCATAAATAATACCGATAACGCCGAGAGGCACACGCTGCTTACCGATTTTAAGCCCATCTTCCGATAGCTTCATTTCTTCGATATAGCCAACAGGGTCAGCCAACTGTGCAATCTGATGAATGGAATCTGCCATTCCTTTAATCCGGTCGGGGGTTAAAGTGAGTCGCTCAATCATTGGCGCTGTTAGGCCGTTTTCTTTGGCGCGATTAATATCGTCTTGGTTGGCTTTGATTATCAAAGCTTCGTGCTTGTAAAGTGCTGCCTCCATGGCTAGCAAAGCTTGATTTTTAATAGTTGCTTTTGTTTTTCGAAGTTGGTTAGCAGCTGTTTTTGCTTGCTGTCCCATTGTATGTAAGGTTTCGATCATCCTAATGCCTCCTTATTTTGACTGAGGGGTAAAGTACGTGCCGATTTCAAGGCCGGCTAGAATATCAAATAAAATCGTGGGGTCTGCAGCAGAAGCCAGCACCATTGACTGGTTATTTTTTAACAAATGTTTTGCTGCTTTCAATTTAGTGATCATCCCACCTGTACCAAAGTTTGATCCCACGTCACCAGCTAGTGCCATGACTGAATCATCGACATTATGAACCGTATGGAATAGTGTTGCATCAGCGAACTTAGACGGGTTCTTATCATAGAAGCCATCCACATCCGATAACATAATTAATAAATCAGCATGAGTAATCTCCGCAACGATGGCTGATAATTGGTCATTGTCGCCAAACTTGGTTTCATGTTCCAATTCATCAACAGCTACCGCATCGTTTTCATTCACGACAGGAATAATGCCCATATCGAGTAGTGTTTCAAAGGTGTTGACGACATTCTTATGACTTTCGGGGAACTCCACAATGTCACGGGTCATCAGAATTTGCCCAACGGTTTGTTTGTAGTGTGAGAAGAAGCGACTGTATAGATTCATCATCTCGCTTTGTCCAACAGCAGCAACAGCTTGTTGCTGGCGAATCGTTTTAGGACGCTCTGCTAGATAAAGCTTATCCATCCCCACACCGATAGCACCTGAAGACACTAAAATAATTTCTTTTCCTGCTTGTTTTAAGCTACTTAAGACATAAGCGAGGCGGTCAAACTGTTGGTAATTAACCGTTCCATCCGCCATCATAATCGAGCTTGTGCCAATTTTGATGACGATACGCTTACTAGCTCCTATTGTTTCTCGTTTAATCGTCATATTAATTCCTCATTTTTCTCTTAATGGATTTTAATAAACCACTCTATCATTGCCTATACTAACACGGAAACTAACAAATTATAAGAGGAAAGCTTGGAATTTAAAGCAGCGGCTAGCTATTTTTTAACCATCCGTGCTATTTCAATGAAAAGACTTTACAAAACAAGTTACAATGCCTATACTTATTAGTGAAAAAGACCTATAAAATATATACTTTTAAAAAAGAGGAGCAGAACCATGACACTAACATTCCCTAAAGACTTCTGGTGGGGCGCAGCAACATCAGGCCCGCAAAGCGAAGGCCGTTTCAACAAGAAACATGCTAACGTTTTTGACTACTGGTACGAAATCGAACCTGAGAAATTCTACAACCAAGTTGGACCTGATACCGCATCTGACTTCTATCACTCATTTAAAGAAGACATTGCTTTAATGAAAGAAATCGGATTGAACTCTGTCCGCACATCGATTCAATGGACACGTTTAATCGACGATTTAGAAGAAGGAACAGTTAACGAAGATGGCGCACGTTTCTACAACGAAGTTATCGACGAATTTATTAAAAATGGCATCCGTCCGGTTATTAACTTGTGCCACTTTGACTTGCCAGTTGAGCTTTACCACAAATACGGTGGCTGGGAATCAAAACACGTTGGGGATCTGTTCGTAAAATTTGCGGAGCAATGTTTCCGTCTATTTGGCGACCGCATCAACGACTGGTTTACCTTTAACGAGCCAATGGTTATCGTTGAGGGCGAATACCTTCACCAATTCCACTACCCAAACATTGTAGACGGAAAGAAAGCAGTGCAGGTAGCCTATAACATTACAGTGGCGTCGGCGAAAGCAGTTCGCTCATTCCGCCAAATTAACCAAAATCCAAATAGCCGTGTTGGGATTATTTTAAACTTAACACCATCATACCCAGCAACAAATAGCCCGGAAGATGAAGCAGCTGCTAAATTTGCTAACCTATGGCTAAATGGCTTGTTCTTAGATTCTGCTGTTAAAGGTCACTTTGACCCAGAATTAACATCTGTACTAGAAGCTGATGGCGTGATGTGGGAAGCAACAGAAGATGAAGCGACTATCTTAAGCGAAAATACAGTTGATGTATTAGGGATTAACTTCTACCACCCACACCGTGTAGAGCAACCTGAAATTTCACCAAACAGCTTAACGGTTGATTGGATGCCAACAAAATATTATGACGATTACGATATGCCAGGTCGCCGTATGAACGTTGATAAAGGATGGGAAATCTATCCAAAAGCATTGTACGACATTGCTATCAACATCAAAGAAAACTATGGCAATATTCCTTGGTTCGTATCTGAAAATGGTATGGGTGTGTCACGCGAAGAACGTTACTTGAACGAAGAAGGCGTTATTGAAGATGACTACCGCATCCGCTTTATCCAAGAACATTTATACTGGGTTCATAAAGGGATGGAAGAAGGATCAAACTGTTTTGGTTACCACCTGTGGACACCAATTGACTGCTGGTCATGGATGAATGCTTACCGTAACCGTTACGGCTTCATCTCAGTTAACATTCATACACAAGTTCGTACAATTAAAAAATCAGGTCACTGGTTCAAGACTGTTGCTGAAACAAGCACACTAGATATGCCAGCTGGATTTACTGAATAAAAATGAATAAGTTAATCCCCAAAATTAGTTTTTGGGGGTTATTTTCTATGTTAAAAAAACATGCTATGATTTAAAAATAACACACCCCTATTGATGAATCAGATAGGCTGGACGAGGAGAATTTATGAATAAAAAAAGCCGTAAATTATTATTAGCAGAACATGCTGTATTAGAAACAGACCGTTTAATTTTAAGACCACTAACGTTAGAAGACACCGCAGATGTTTTTGAATATGTTAGTGACGAAGAAACGATGAGATATATTTTTAAACCACATACAAACTTGCAGCAAACAGCAGAGTTTATTGCGAATTATTACTTAGCATCGCTATTAGGTTTTTACGCACTCGAACATAAAGATGACAAAAAAATGATTGGTGTTGTTGAGTTTAGAATCGATGATAAAGAGCATGAAGGTGAAATTGGCTACATGTTGAATAAAAAATATTGGAGGCAAGGCTTCACCACAGAAGCCTGCTTACGAATCTTATCGCTTGGTTTCCATACACTCGGTTTAGAACATATTAATTCTGGACATGATAAAGGGCACACGGCTTCAGGAAATGTATTAAAAAAAATCGGTATGTCCTTCGAGCATCTCACGGAAAATACTCATGAAGTAAACGGCGAGATGGTAGATACCCTTTTTTATGGCATAACGAGAGAGGCTTATTTAAAGAGCCAAGAAGAAGGTAGTCAGGAACTAAGTTAAGTCATAAAATATCCCTGAAAAGTTAGAGTTTAACTTTTCAGGGGTATTTTACTTACAGGCGTTCCCTTCTGGAGAGATGCTCATTTATAGCATTAGCTAACTGATTGAGCCGTTGCTGTCTCATTATAGCGTTCAAAAACATCGGACTCTTTATACAGAAATGAAAGACTATCAACACTCTCAATATAGTAAATATCAGAACTATTCAGAAGATAGATTTGTTCCTCTTTTCTACCTTCCAATTGAACAGATTGTGTTTCTATCACTTCAATAATTTTTTTAACACGTCTGTCCAATACGTTGTAAGTGATATCAATAATAGTCTCTTTTAGATTTTTATTTTCTTGTAAAATTAATTTCATGTCGGTCCTCCTTTTCGTATGACTTAAATGTAGTTTACAAATCAGTTTCATGTGAATCAACCTAATTTGGGTAACTTGCATAAATCGCGTGATTACTTGCATGAAAATGCCCTTATCGTAATCCTTGTTAAAGGAAAAATCTCAACAGACCCATCTAACTTTGATGAGTCATATTGAGGTTTTCGTTTAAGTATTTACTAATATTAGTGCTTATTTACAACATATTAAAAATGAGAATAGCAAATCAGTTGTTAAGATAAACGCAATATATTTTCTGAAAATCTTGCCTAATCAGTAGAATAATCAAGCACTCTTTCTATTTTATCTCCCTCACCGTTAGCGTCAAACAAAAAATAATAAAAGGTGTCTCTGCTACCTTCCACAATTATTTCAGCAACGGTATCATTAAGCCATTTGATTTCAATATCTCGAGGCTGAACATCTGCCTTCCCATCTTTCACAATATCGGTAGTAAACTCGGAAGAAGTTGTATCTTCTTCAATTAAAATGGTGGTTGAAGGTCCTGTTGTTGATATTTCTATATGATAGGTTTCATCGGGAGAATCACTGGTTAGAAGAATTTGTGTTTCAGTATAATAAAGGAATATATCATGTGTAAATTTGAAAATAGGGATGCTCACAAGAAAAAATACTGAGATAACCAATAAGAATAAAATCCCGCATCCTTGGTTAGGGATATATTCATTGTTAGACTGTTTCATTTTTACACTCCTTTCGTTTCAAACTAATAATATAGCATAATTATAAATCATATATCTCTTTTGTGATAATATACCCCAATAAGAGGAGCGATTCCTTAGAGACCGTTTTGTAGTCTATACTGTAACTATATGAATGGAGGAATGAATACAATGAATATCAAGCAAGCTGCTGAATTATTTAATCTTACCCCAGATACCTTGCACTATTACGAGCGCGTAGGTGTTATCCCACCTGTAACACGCAACAAATCGGGCTATAGGGATTATCAGACCAGAGATTTGAACTGGATTTACTTGGTGAAAAACTTGCGAGGAGTCGGACTTCCTATCGAATCCCTGATTTCATTCTGCGCACTGTCACAAGTGAGGGACACGCAGTATGTCGAAGAGGCACAAAAACAGATTTTGAATGAGCAATTAGAGGAGTTGGATGAACGTTTAGCAGAACTTCAGCAAGCGAGAGCGGTTCTCGAGTACAAAATAGCTACTTACGATGACCACATGGCAAAGTTCAGGTCGGGAGAGAGAACCGATGACGACCTAGAGAAGCTCTGGGAAGAAATAAAAAAATAGTAGGAAAACGCTTGCTATGGACTGAACTCCAACGTTTATAGTAGTAGGTAAGCTGGAAAACACGAAGCAGAGGAGGAAAATCAAATGAGAACAATTCGGTTGAATAATGGAGTAGAGATTCCAATTTTAGGATTTGGTACTTTCCAAATCACCGGTACCGATGCCGAGCAAGCAGTGATGGAAGCTATTAAAGCGGGCTACCGTCATATCGATACCGCCCAGAGCTACATGAACGAAGAGGCAGTCGGTAAGGGTGTTAGCAAGTCGGGAGTGCCCCGCGAAGAGCTGTTTATCACAACTAAAATATGGGTGGAAAATGTGAGCTATGAAGGTGTATTGTCTTCTTTTGACCGTTCTTTGAAGCGATTGGGAATGGACTATGTCGACCTATTGCTTATTCACCAGCCTTATAATGACATCTATGGTGCATGGCGGGCCATGGAGGAATTACAGAAAATAGGAAAAGTAAGAGCCATTGGTGTTTCGAATTTTAGTGTGGATCGGGCCGTCGATGTGGCCGAGTTCAATCGTGTTACTCCGCAAGTCAATCAGATAGAAATTAATCCTTTTCACCAGCAAATGGAAGCGATTGCGAATTTGAGGCAAGAAGGAATTGCTCCTGAAGCGTGGGCTCCCTTTGCCGAAGGGAAGAATGATATCTTTAATCATTCGATTTTGATGAAAATTGGCCAAAAGTATGGGAAATCGGTAGCACAGGTCATTATCAGATGGCTAGTTGAGCAAGACATTATTGTCTTGGCTAAATCGGTCAGTCCAAAAAGGATGGTTGAAAACATTGAGGTCTTCGACTTTGAATTGACAGAAGAGGACCGAGTTGAAATCGCTAGTTTGGATGAGAGTGAGAGCCAGTTCTTCTCCCATACCGATCCTGAAACCATCAGGCGCATGGCTAGTCGGAAAATCGGGATATAAATGTAACTAGGAGTAAACAAGGAAAGGGAGAAGCTGATGAAGCAACGTAAACTTGGGAACGACTTTACCATTTCGGAACTAGGGTTAGGCTGTATGGGGATGAGCCACGGACATGGTCTGCTGGTGATAGGGATGAAATGATTTCTTTGAGTCGTGCAGCGGTAGACAGGGGTGTAGACTTTTTCGACACGGCAGAAATCTATGGTCCTTTTGTGAATGAGGAACTCGTGGGCGAGGCATTGGCGCCGTACCGAGGACAGGTCAAGATTGCCACTAAGTGTGGGATTAAGCTAGTCAACGGTGAGCAAGTAGTTGACGGTCGGCCGGAAGAAATTCGGAAGTCAGTTGAGGGTTCCTTGAAACGACTATAGGTGGAAGCTATTGATCTCTATTACCTGCACCGAGTGGATCCAAATGTCTCAATTGAGGATGTAGCTCAGACCATGCAAGATTTTCGGAAAGAAGGCAAAATCAAACATTGGGGGTTATCTGAAGCAGGTGTGCAGACTGTTCGCAAAGCCCATCAAGTAGAGCCACTTACGGCTGTACAGAACGAATACTCACTTTGGTGGCGGGAGCCTGAGAAAGAACTATTTCTGGTTTTAGAAGAATTGGGTATCGGCCTAGTAACCTTCAGTCCTTTGGGTAAAGGATTCTTGACGGGGAGCTTTGATGAACATACTCAGTTTGACGAAAAGGATGGCCGTCGTATCTACCCGCGTTTCAAACCCGAGGCGCTGAAAGCAAACCAAGCCTTCGTAGAGTTATTAAAGGGAATTGCGGCGAGCAAAGGAGTTAACGCAGATTGATGAAGCGACCCGCCAAATTACGATTGTTGGGAACCGCTACACACCAGAATTGGAGAAGCGGGTAGGATTGTGACAAAAAATAGCTTTTTTGTTTTATCTCAGAAAGGATTATTTCAATATGATTTTTATCTAAATGGTAAAAAAGAACACGACAGCAAATACCAATTCGTTATTTAAAACGGATTGGTATTTGTTGTTTTAGTTTAAACATTAAACTGCTACGAACAACTGACGCTGGAATACTTGAGCACCGTATGACAGCATTAATGAAGATAATTCAGGTTGATGAGGTATAATGAAATAAATAAATTTTGTTATTAATAATCGGAATTAGTAGCTGTTTTTTGACAGTTAATATTATGTTGTTGCAAAAGAAGGTATCATGTGCAAAAATACGCTAATTGTATCATAATAATAGCATTGTAATAGAAAGGACGTTTGACATGAAAATTATCATTGCAGGCGGTGGTAAGGTTGGCTCAGTTCTCTGTGAAGAATTATCTACAGGTGAAAATGATATTATTTTAATAGAAAAAGATGAGACTCGCTTAGAGAATTTAATTAATATGAATGATATATCAGGTATTGTCGGTAATGGCGCTAGTTATGATATCCAACAAGAAGCTGGTGTAAGTAATTGTGATATTTTTGTTGCGGTAACGCCCCAAGACGAAGTAAATATCATGGCTTGTATTTTAGCGAAGAGTTTAGGGGCTCGTTATACAATCGCACGTGTACGGAACCCAGAGTACTCTAATCATTTCCAATATGTAAGGGAGAGTTTGGGAGTAAACTTGATGATTAACCCAGAACTAGAATCGGCTCGTAGCATTGCTCGGATTATTAAATATCCAACAGTTCTGAGTATTCAGACGTTTGGGGATAATCAGGTTGAATTAATTGAAATTGAAGTTACCGAACGAAGTCCGTTAGCGAATCTACCCTTAAATGATTTCCGACCAAAATATGGTGATATTTTAGTGGGAGCTATTCGCCGTCAAGGTGAAACGATTATTCCATCTGGACAGAATCAAATAAGAGTTGGTGACCATGTTTACTTAATTGGTGGAGCAACAACCTTGCGGAAGTTTTATCGAAAAGTCCGTTCCAAAAAGAACCAAGTTCAATCGGTACTCATTATTGGTGGTGGACGTTTGACCTATTATTTACTGGAGCTGCTAGAAGAGTCACGGATGGACATCAAGGTGATTGAACATAATCGTGAAGTTGCTGAAGGGTTAGGTGCTGGTTTCTCGAACGTAGAAGTCATTTTAGGAGACGGAACTGATCAAGAGTTTTTGCAACAAGAAGGAATTGAGAACTATGATGCCTTCATTTCCCTGACAGGCGTGGATGAAGAGAACATTATTGCTTCGCTATATGCTGCGCAACAAAAAGTCGGTAAAATCGTCACAAAAGTAAACCGCGAGTTATTGTTGAAAATATTCGACACAATTGGTATGGAAAGTATCGTAACACCTAAACGTGTGATTGCTAATACCATTCTTCATTTTGTTCGTAGCTTGGGGAATACGTCTGTTTCTGATGTAGAAGCATTGTACCGCATAGCAGACAATCAAGCTGAAGCCATTCAGTTTAAAGTTAAAGCAACGAGTCGCGTGACGAATAAACCAATTGAACAATTAAAAACAAGAGACGACTTGTTAATTGCGTATATCATTCGCGATAAAAAATTAATTATTCCTTCTGGTCAAGATATCATTAAACCAAATGACCGTATCATTATTATTACCAAAGAGAAATACTTTGATGATATCGATGATATTTTGAAATAGGAGGGAATGTATATGAATATTGGAATGGTTCGATACGTTACGGCTCGACTATTGCAGGTTGAAGCAGTCCTTCTTCTTTTTCCTCTCTTAGTCAGCTTTATCTATCAAGAAACGTGGCATTATAAGTGGAGTTTTTTGTCAGTTACCTTACTCTTAATAGTGTTAGGGCAACTATTAAGTTGGAAGAAACCAGAGAGTAAACGGTTAACGGCCCACGAAGGATTAGTTATCGTGGCTTTGTCCTGGATATTATTTTCCTTCTTCGGCGGGTTACCGTTCGTTATTAATGGTGATATCCCGTCATTAGTTGACGCTTTTTTTGAAACAAGTAGTGGGTTTACCACATCAGGTTCAAGTATTTTGGTCGATGTCGAGTTGCTCGCGCACTCAAGTTTGTTTTGGCGGAGTTTCACACATTTGACCGGTGGGATGGGGATTTTGGCATTTGCTTTAGCAGTCTTACCGCAAATGGATTCTCAGTCGGTTAATATTATGAGAGCCGAAACTCCGGGTCCAACTTTTGGAAAGTTGGTTTCCAAATTGTCTTCATCAGCACGGATTTTGTATATTATTTACCTTGCAATGACAGCTGTGGTAGTCGTTTTATTACTACTTGGGGGCATGGATTTATTTGACGCATTACTTCATGCATTCGGAACGGCAGGTACCGGTGGATTTGGGATTAAGAACGGTAGCGTGGCTCCTTATCAAAGCCCTTATAGTGAATGGGTGATTGGATGGGGGATGCTCGCGTTTGGGGTTAATTTCAACTTGTACTATTTGATTTTAATTGGGCAAGTTAAACAAGTCTTCAAGAGCGAAGAATTGAAATGGTATCTACTCATTGTAGGAGGTGCAGTAGGAATGATCTGTTTAAATCTAGCAAACTCCTATACATCATTTTCAACAATGGTGCGTGACGTATTCTTCTCGGTCTCTTCTGTTATAACAACAACTGGTTTTTCTACGGCTGATTTTGGATCATGGCCGATGTTTTCCCAAATGATTCTTCTGTTGTTAATGTTTTTCGGGGGAAGTGCGGGTTCTACAGCAGGCGGTCTGAAAATTTCACGGATTGTTATTTTTGGGAAGCTTTTTATGGCGGAAATTAAGCGTGTTGGTCAACCCAATCGAATTATAAGTGTTCAATATGATAAAAAACCATTAAATAAACTTGTGAAACATGCTGTAGCGAATTACTTTGTCGTCTATATGGTATTATTTGCTTTTCTAGTTCTGATTGTGAGTTTGGAGGGGTTTGATTTTTTAACAACCTTTAGTGCAGTTGCCGCAACGATTAATAACATTGGCCCTGGATTGGGACAAGTGGGGCCACTTTTCAGTTTCGCTGAACTAAGTGATTTATCGAAAGTGACATTGTCATTTGCTATGCTAGCAGGGCGCTTAGAACTATTTCCAATCCTTATTCTTTTCACACCACGCACATGGAAAAAGTAATACGAAAGAAATAAAAACCCCTACTGATTGGCTGTTCAGCAGGGGTTTCTCAAAGGAGTTATTCTTTATTTTGGAGGAGTAAAGAATAAAAAAGATGGTTATTTCTTTTGGCTTAAGGATATAATAATCCAATAATATGAAAAAAATATGAAGCTTTTGATAAAGAAATAGTAAGATTATTTGGGTTGGTTTTTATGAGGCGGTATAATAGAGTTAGGCATGACGAAGGAGGAAGAAAGATGACTGAACAAAATAGACTCGTTTACGGTTGCTACGATAGTGTGGATGATGTTGCTGCTGTCATAGAAGAACTTCGGTCAAAACAGTTTACAAATTCGGACATGACACTGGTCACTCGTGAAGATAAGGTATTGGCCTATTCGGAAAAATTAGGTATTCCGATTCAAACAGAAAAGGACGTTTTAGTTAGTTCTTCTGAAAAGCAAATTGCTCAACGAACGGACCCTGATTATAAAACCGACGATGATCCGCTCTATCATTATCAAGAACAAGTAGAGAGTGGTTGCATCGTTTTATTAGTGAATGGCGCAAAGTACCAACCCAATAAAGAAAAAGAAGCAGTCGTTCAGGATCACTCAGCGGAAACAATAGTCGATATGACAGACGCTATGCAGTCAAATGTGATAACATCTACTGGTAGAGCTGAGATGCTCGATAGTCAAATCAGTGTGGATGATGATTGATAATAAAAACAGCTAAAGAGGGGACAAAATGGGAAAGATTGATTTTTCATCGTGGCTTGGAAAGATTGTTTGGTTAGCAGGATTAATTTTAGTCATATTGGGGAGAGATTATGTCGAGAATCATATTCTGTGGCAACTTCGACTCGAAAATAAAGAATTATTTCTGCAGGCCATTTTATTATTTCTCTTGCCATTTTTGACAGGCTTATACCTTTCTCTGTTATTCTATTGGAGTGGGTTTAAAGCTGTTGACGTCTCTCTTTTAGCGGTTATTGCGATACCGGCGTTAGTATTATCTTTATTACCAGTCGTGGTTCAACAACTGCCATTAGTTTTACCAGAAGAGGTTCAATGGTTAGTAACCACCTTAAATACCGGTGATTTACTCGCTCTCGTAGCAGGATTAACACTCATACCCGCCTTACAATTTAAACAAAAAAGACGATACAGATAGACACAAAAAGAGAGAGTGCGACAAAACGCATGTCGGGGCTGACTTTTGGAGCACGTTTTCACTATAAATAGACGACACTAAAAAAGATGCTGGGATAGAACCCAGCATCTTTTCTTAAGGAGTTTTCTTTACTTGGAGGAGCAAAGAATAAAAAGATTGTTTGTGATTGGCTTATTTGTATAGTAACCCCTAAATATGAAGAAAATATGAATTGTTTGTAATGATTGTAAGAAATATTTCTTCGGTTGCAACGTTTAAGAACATGTTATACTAATTGTAAGGAAGGTCATTTTAAGGAGGGTATTTATGAAAGTCGCATTAATTGCACATGATAGAAAAAAAGATTTAATCATTCGTTTATGTACAGCATATAAACCTGTTTTGGAAAAGCATGAATTGTATGCTACCGGCACAACAGGGTCAAAAATTTCTGAAGCTACTGGCTTAGAAGTGACACGCTTCAAGTCTGGACCTTTGGGCGGAGACCAACAAATTGGTGCCATGATTTCTGAAAATCAAATGGATTTAGTGATCTTCTTACGTGATCCATTGGCAGCGATGCCTCATGAGCCTGATGTGACAGCCCTTATTCGCTTGTCAGATGTGTATGAAATTCCATTAGCAACTAATATTGGAACGGCTGAAGTATTGCTTCGCGGTTTAGATAGCGGCTATATGGATTGGCGTCATTTTTATAATAGCGTTGACCGTGATGACTTAACACCAGGTTATTAACAAGAGAGTGGGAAAAAAGGCGTTTAGCCCCGAATCTTCTAACGCATACCATATCCGTAAGCAGCTAAAGCTACAACGGCTATGGCAACTGGAACGAATCAGCACAGGATGTCGCAGAACATCCGAGCATTATTCGTGAAACAACGTCGTGGGGCTGCCTTTGGAATACGTTTAATAAAAATAAAGCGAGCTGGGAACCTGTTCTCAGCTTTTTAATTTATAGGGAGGAAATAGAATGAATCAAACGATTGAAACTATTTTAAATCACCGATCAGTGAGAGATTTTGAAGATAAGGCATTAACTAAGGATCAAATTGCAACGCTAGTTGATTGCGCGCAGGCAGCTTCGACATCGTCCTATTTACAAGCGTACTCGATTGTTGGAGTAACCGACCCGGATAAAAAACAAGCCTTAGCTAAATTAGCGATTAATAGTAACACCGTTGTCGATAGTGGCCACTTCTTTGTTTTTTGTGCGGATATGTACCGCCACCAAATGATTGGTGAAATGGAAGAGGTTGACGTAACACCATCAATTGAAAGTACCGAAATGTTTATGGTTGGCTCGATTGATGCAGCCTTAGCAGCACAAAATACGGCTTTGGCAGCAGAGTCGATGGGACTGGGTATTTGTTATATTGGTGGACTTCGCAATGACATGGGCTTGGTGAGCGAAATTCTAAACCTTCCGAACCATTGTGTGCCGCTATTTGGCTTAGCAGTTGGTTATCCAGCTGTTATTAATGATAAAAAACCACGTTTGCCGAGAGTAAATGTCTATCATGAAAATAGCTATGAGTCTGATCCAACTCACTATAAAAACCAACTAGAAGACTATAACCAAACAACTATGGATTACTACAAAGAAAGAACAAATGGTAATCGCCAAGATAAATGGACCACTCAAATTAGTAAAGGCTTGATAAATCCTAACCGTCTTTATGTTGGAGAATTTGTCAAGAGTAGAGGATTAAATAACTAATAAATTAATAGAATGTCTCTGAAGCTATGGGACTAGCCCATTCCTCAATGCTTTTCCTTAGCAATTTATTATCGTTTACTCATTTAAGAGAGTATGATAAACTGGTTTCAGCACAATATATAGGATGATTGTTTTTAATTGACACTATATATAGTATAGACAAGCGGTTTTAACATAAGGAGGGCAAGCAAGTGGAAAGTGTGGTAGATCAGTCTAGAATACAAGCGTTTATCCAGCAGCTAAGTGTGAAGAAATCAGACGGGAGAATTGTTTCTTTTAATAAACAGAAGATTGTGGATGCTGTTTTACAAGCGAATGAGGGAAAGTCATTATCGTCGCCAGAGCGGATGAAAGAGTTGTTAACGGCTGTTATTGAGCAACTTTATCTGCAAGATGTGTCGATGACGTCAACGGAAGATATCCATGAATGGGTTGAACAAGCGCTCATTAAACAAGATGAATTAGATGTCGCACAAGCTTATCACGCCTATCGTATCCGTAAACAAGAACAACGTATTGCGCAACGTGATATTGAATCACGTATTCAACAATTAATTCAAGCGGATGAAACGATTTTAAATGAGAATGCCAATAAGGATAGTCGTGTCTTTAATACAATTCGTGATTTAACAGCGGGCGTAACGGCAAAGGCGATTGGACTCAGAATGCTACCAGCTCATGTAGAAAATGCTCACTTGAGAGGCGATATTCACTTCCACGACTTAGATTACCATCCCTACTCACCGATGACCAATTGTTGCTTGATCGATTTTAAATATATGTTTGAAACGGGCTTTTCAATTGGAAATGCTGAAGTTGAACAACCAAAATCAATCCAAACAGCAGCTGCTCAAATGGCCCAAATTATTGCCAATGTGGCAAGTAGCCAATATGGTGGAACGAGTGCGGACCGAGTGGATGAATTACTGGCTCCTTACGCTGAATTAAATTACAACAAGCATATGGAAGATGCTGAAAAATGGGTATTAGCTGAACAACGTGAAACTTATAGTTGGGAAAAGACCAAAAAAGATATTTACGATGCGATGCAAAGTTTAGAGTATGAAGTGAATACTCTTTACACCTCTAATGGGCAAACACCATTTGTTACATTTGGCTTTGGTTTAGGAACCAACCGTTATGAACGTGAAATCCAAAAAGCGATTTTACGCGTCCGTTTAGATGGGCTCGGCAAGGAGAAACGAACGGCTATTTTCCCTAAACTTGTTTTTGGTATTCGTAAAGGGATTAATTACCGACCAACAGATCCTAACTACGATGTTAAGCAACTGGCAGTGGAATGTGCGACAAAACGGATGTATCCGGATATTTTAAACTATGATAAATTGGTTGAGTTAACCGGTTCTTATAAGGCACCAATGGGTTGTCGTTCTTTTTTACAAGGTTGGAAGGATGAAGAGGGAAGAGAAGTCAATAGCGGTCGTATGAATCTGGGCGTTGTGACTCTGAATCTACCTCGCATTGCCATGGAATCAAAAGGTGATTTAACAGCCTTTTGGGAATTGTTCCAAGAACGTGTGGCGATTGTAAAGGATGCTCTACTTTACCGTATTGAGAGAGTGAAGGAAGCTAAGCCTGATCAAGCACCTATTTTATATATGAATGGTGCTTGGGGTCATAAACTGGCAGCAGACGAAGATGTTGATCAACTCTTTAAACAGAAGCGGGCGACCATTTCACTGGGGTATATTGGCCTTTATGAAGTTGCAACGACCTTCTACGGACCTAATTGGGAAACAAATCCAGAAGCGAAACAATTAACGCTAGATATTTTAAAACAACTAAAAATAAATTGTGATGCGTGGGGAATCGAACAGGGATACCATTTTAGTGTTTATTCCACACCAAGTGAAAGTTTGACCGATCGTTTTTGTCGTCTTGACAAGGAAAAATTTGGTACAATAACAGACATTACGGATAAGGAGTATTACACTAATAGTTTCCATTATGATGTCCGTAAAAAACCAACGCCTTTTGAGAAACTTGATTTTGAAAAAGACTATCCGAAATACTGTTCAGGTGGCTTTATTCATTATTGTGAGTATCCTAATATTCGTCAGAATCCCAAGGCACTAGAGGCTGTTTGGGACTACTCTTACGATAAAGTGGGCTATCTGGGAACCAATACACCGATTGATAAGTGTTATGAATGTGATTATGCCGGCGAGTTTCATCCAACTGAACGCGGTTTTGAGTGTCCACAATGTGGCAATCATAATCCAGATAGTTGTGATGTCGTTAAACGGACATGTGGTTATCTTGGTAATCCACAAAAACGCCCGATGGTACGCGGCCGTCATAAGGAAATTACGGCACGCGAAAAGCACATGTAGGGGGCGGGAGTGATGATTAGAAATCCAGCGCCCGGCGAGTGGACGGCTGAAGCCTACTCTCGTGGCTACATTGCTGATTATAAGCCGTTTAACTTTGTTGATGGGGAAGGTGTTCGTAATAGTCTGTATGTGAGTGGTTGCCTTTTTGCCTGTCCAGGCTGTTATAACAAGGCGGCCCAGTCCTTTACTTATGGCAAACCCTACACAAAAGAGCTGGAAGACCAAATACTGGCTGACTTAGCTCATGATTATGTGCAAGGCTTGACCTTGCTAGGTGGAGAGCCATTTTTAAACACCACTATTCTCAACCCATTAGTCCAAAAAGTCCGCCAAATCTACGGCGATCAAAAGGACATTTGGAGTTGGACGGGTTACCGTTGGGAAGAAATGATGGTAGAAACGGCTGATAAAAAAGAGCTACTAGCTCAGATTGATGTTTTAGTAGACGGTCGTTTTGAACAAGATAAAATGGATTTGACCCTTCAATTCAGAGGGAGTTCAAACCAACGAATTATAAATGTAAAAGAAAGCTTAGCTAGCGGACAAGTCGTTCTCTGGCAAGGATATTAGAGGAGGAATTTATCATGGAAGTATCTTTATACACAAAAAACAATTGCGGTATGTGCAAAAATACAAAACGTTATTTAAAAATGGTGGGTGTTCCGTTTGTAGAAAAGAACATTGAAGAAAACGAAACATATATGGATGAAGCCCGTGAAACAGGCTTTACCACATTGCCGATTATTAAAACAGCAGAGGATGTATTTAGCGGCCACCAACCTGATAAATTGGAAGCATTATTCGGTAGCCTATGAAAGTTGTTTTTTTCTCGTTAACCGGCAATGTAAGACGTTTCGTTAAGAAACTAGCGGATTACCCATCACTAGAAATTACCCAAACCAACCCATTTATCGAAGTCAATGAACCATTCGTCTTTATCGTACCAGCTTATGAAAAAGATGTGACAGAAATTGCTTGGGATTTTATGTCGACTGGCCAAAATGCCTCCTATTGTAAGGGCGTTATTGGCAGTGGCAACTTAAATTTTGATGCGCTCTATATCTATACCGCAAAAGATTTAGCGAGAGATTACCAATTACCATTGCTAGACAGTTTTGAGTATTTTGGAACGAGCACAGATATTGAACGAGTAAAGGAGAAGATCAATGCAATCGCCTAAAATTATTCCAGCAAATAAAAAAGTAGAAGCCAACTACTTCGAATTAAATAACCAATTGAACATCCCAAAAGATAATAAAATCCAATTGGCCAAAGATAAAGAAGCCGTACGGACTTACTTCTTAACTTATGTGAATCCGAATACGGTATTCTTCCACAACTTAAAAGAAAAAATCGATTATCTGGTAGATAATGACTATATAGAAGAAGAATTGGTTAACCAGTACAGCTTTGATTTTATTAAAAGTCTATTTAAGCGCATTTACGCTAAAAAATTCCGCTTTAATACCTTTATGGGAGCCTACAAGTTCTACCAACAATACTCCTTAAAAACAAATGACGGCAAGCGTATTTTAGAACGTTACGAAGACCGTATTGCTTTTAATGCCTTGTATCTAGCCGATGGAGACGAGAACTTAGCGAATGACTTAGCAGATGAGATGATTTCACAACGTCTTCAGCCAGCGACACCGACCTTTTTAAATGCCGGTCGTAAACGTCGTGGGGAATTATCATCATGCTACTTAATCTCATTGGAAGATGACATGAATGCTATTGGGCGCGGGATTAACTCTGCCTTGCAGTTATCAAAACGTGGTGGCGGTGTAGGGATTAACTTATCCAGCATCCGTGCCAAAAATGACCCGATCAAAGGGATTGAGAATGCCGCAGCAGGTGTCGTTCCGATTATGAAGCTCTATGAAGATTCATTCTCTTACGCAAACCAACTTGGTCAGCGCCAAGGAGCTGGTGTGGTTTACTTGAACGTTTTCCACCCCGATATTGTGGACTTTTTAGCAACTCGTAAGGAAAACGCTGATGAAAAAGTTCGTATTAAAACATTGTCATTAGGCCTTGTTGTACCGGATAAATTCTATGAATTAATCAAGCAAAATGCGAAGATGTATCTCTTCAGCCCATATGATGTGGAACGTGTTTACGGCCAACCATTCTCTTATGTGGATATTACTGCTGAGTATGACAATATGGTGAATAATCCAGAAATCCGTAAATCAAAAATCAATGCCCGTGAACTTGAAACAGAAATTTCAAACCTTCAAAATGAGGCAGGATACCCTTATATTATTAATATTGATACAGCCAATCGTGAGAATCCGATTGATGGCCGTATTGTGATGAGTAACTTGTGTTCTGAAATTTTCCAAAGTATGACACCGTCAGTTATTAACGACCGTCAGGAATATGATGTTCTAGGGACAGATGTGATTTGTAACTTGGCATCCACTAACGTGACCAACTTAATGGCATCACCTGATTTTGGTAAGTCAGTAAAAGTGGCGATGCGCGCATTGACTAATGTGAGCTTGAAAACAAATACGGCTTCTGTACCGACCATTGAAAATGGTAACAAGCGTAACCACGCTGTTGGTTTAGGTGCGATGAACTTGCATGGTTTCTTAGCTAAAAATAAGATTCATTACGGTTCGCCAGAGTCGATTGAATTTACTGACTTATACTTTATGCTCTTAAACTACTGGACGTTAGTCGGTTCAAATGAGATCGCAATCGAGAGAGGCGAGAGCTTTGTCGATTTTGAAAAATCAGATTACTATAGCGGCAACTACTTCGCTCGTTACCAAGATCGTATTACGACACGTGACGATATTAAACATGATAGTGTCAAAGCTTTATTTGACCATGTTTACATTCCAAGTCGTGAGGACTGGGAAACATTGGCCGCTAACGTTCGCGAACATGGTTTGTATAACAGCTACCGACAAGCGATTGCGCCAACAGGATCAATCAGCTACATTAACGAATCAACAGCATCTATTCACCCAATCATTCAAAAGATTGAAGAACGGGTAGAAGGATCACGTGGGAAAGTGTATTATCCAGCGCCATATATGTCTGAAGATACCATTCCTTACTATACGTCTGCTTATGATATTGACCAACGTCGCATCATTGATGTGTACGCTGCTGCTCAAAAACATGTGGATCAAGGAATGAGTTTAACCTTGTTTACTCGTTCTGAATTTAAACCAGGCATGTACGAATGGAAAACAGATCCAAAGTATCTAACCAAAAAGACAACCCGTGACTTGAATATGTTCCGTAACTACGCTTGGACACAAGGGATTAAGTCTTTATACTACGTTCGTACCTTTACGGATGATGCAGAAATCAGTTCAGTAAACGAATGTGAGAGCTGCTCAATTTAAGAAGAGATAAGGAGACGAGAACGCAATGGCTAGAATGAATACACGAGAGTACGATGCAAGTGCTTCTTATAAATCAATCAACTGGAATGTTGTCGAAGACATGGTCGACAAATTAACATGGGAGAAGCTAACGTCTCAGTTTTGGCTAGATACCCGTATGGTACCGTCAAACGACAAGGCAGACTGGTCCAAATTAAATGATGTTGAAAAGACCCTTTATAATAAAGTGTTTGGTGGCTTAACGATGCTAGATACCTTGCAAGGAGAAGACGGTAATGCTGAAATCATGAAGGATGCTCGCACCCAACATGAAATTGCCGTACTGACCAACATTCAATTTATGGAACAGGTTCATGCTAAAAGTTATTCGACTATTTTTAGTACCCTTTGTTCGCCGGCAGAAATTAGTGATATTTTCCGTTGGACGGAAGAAAATGAGTTCCTACAATATAAAGGGCATAAAATTCGCGACATCTATCTAAACGGCACAGCCCTACAAAAGAAAGCAACCAGTGTCATGTTAGAATCCTTCTTGTTTTATTCAGGATTTTATACACCACTACGCTATATGGGGAATGGGAAGATGGTCAATGTGGCCGAAATTATTCGTTTAATTTTGCGTGATGAGAGTGTCCACGGCACTTACATTGGCTATAAGTTCCGCCTTGGTTTAGAGGAATTGCCAGAAGATGAGCAACAAGAGTTAACAGACTGGGTTTATGATTTAATGCTAGACCTCTACCGCAATGAGTCGCGTTATACAGAAGAATTGTATGATGAGATTGGTTGGACGGAAAGTGTGAAAGTCTTCTTGAAATACAATGCAAACAAGGCATTAATGAACTTGGGACTGGAGCCATTCTTCTCTGAAACGGTTGAAGATGTTGATCCGATTGTAATGAACGGTATTTCAACAACAACAAGTAACATGGACTTCTTTAGTTCAGTTGGAAATGGTTACCTATTATCCGACGTAGAGCCGATGAAGGATGAAGATTACGCTTATTAGTATGAAAAAAAGATTAAGCCGTGGTGGCTTAATCTTTTTTTGTATATAGCTACTGTTATTTTTACTGCTGTTTAGTCCATTCATCTAAGTCAAAGAACTGGATGTCTTTTTCAGCAGCTTCTTTAGAGGGGTAGAGACGCATATCGTCATAGGGAACGAGTCGTTTTTGCCAATCATGAGGATTGCTAAGAAAAGCATCCCAACTTTCAGCAATCTCAAATGCCGCATGGTCACTATTAACATACAGAACCTTGTCAGCTGCTAAACAAATATAGCCAGCTTGGCTGTCCCGTGCCACGATGTCGACAGCTGGAACAGAGTAAAAAGGAAGAGCAGGCTGGTCACCCTCTAGAAAAAAATGGCAGTCATAGTCATGTGCAAATGTCTCAATAACTGACATATCATCATCTTTATCTAGGAACACAAACTGACTTCCTGCAAAGACGAATTCTTGATCAGGCGAAATGATACCAAACCATTCTGTTTTGTCTGTGACATCGATATATAATAGTTGTCCGATTTGAATTCCCTCTTTCTGTCTCTTAATTTTTTATAAATTTGAGTATAGTATAGCAATATAATGTGAAAAACAACAGTTAACTAACTAGCAGTTTATGATAAGATGAAGAAACAATGAAAAAGTAGGTGAGCCAATGACTATTCATTATAAAGACAATACACCCATCTCAATCGACAGCTTAACGCAACTCTACCAAAGTGTTGGTTGGCGAAATTACTATAATAATCCCGCAATAATGAACCAACTTCTTCCAGGGGCTTGGCATTACATTAGTGCGTGGGAAGATGACCAGCTAGTTGGCCTGATTCGAACCATTAGTGATGGCTGTTATATTCTCTATATTCAAGATATTCTTGTCCATCCTGACTATCAACGCCGAGCGATTGGGACGAGCTTAGTCAAGCAGATGTTGGAGAGAGCTAAAGATATGCAACAAATCATTTTAACAACAGATGATACCGAAAGAACCATCCAATTTTACCAATCATTAGGATTTAAAACGATGCAAGACCTCAAGTGTGTATCGTTTATGAAAGTATAAAGGAGACTAAGATGGACTTATCATATTTAGAAGCGTTTGTAGCAGAAAAATTAGGCCAAGACACCACCGGACACGACCTTAGCCATATCAGACGAGTGGAACAATCAGCCATAACCATTGCCCAAAAAGAAGGCATGTCAGCGTCTGATATCACAACGATCCGAGCAGCTGTTTTACTTCACGATGTAATCGATGACAAACTGACCGATGATGTCGAAACAGCGAGAAAGCAAGTCATTGCTGCTTTACAGGCAAGTGGTGCCACCGACCAACAAGAGGGGGTTATTTTAGATACCATTGACCATATGTCTTATTCTAAAAATCTAATTGAAAAGCACGAACTCACTAAAATCGGACAAATTGTCCAAGATGCAGACCGATTGGATGCCATTGGTGCCATCGGAATCGGACGGACTTTTTATTATGGCGGCTCAAAAGGACATGCTATGTATGACGATACTAAGCCCGTTCATGTGACAGAACTAACCCAAGATAGCTATCGTGGATCGAATAATGTAGTTAACCATTTTTATGAAAAATTACTTCATTTAGAGTGCTTAATGAATACCCTTGAAGGCAAGAAACTAGCCAAGGAACGGACTGCCTTTATGCAGTCATTCCTACAGCAATTGGATTGTGAGATTAGAGGAGAAAAATAAGGAGCTGAACAAATGAAGGCTGATAAATGGCAAATATTCGCTACTGTTGTTTTAGTTATCAATATGGCTGTGATTGTAGATACGATTCGTATGGAAAGTGATAGAGACCAGCAAATCATCGCTGATCTCATTGAACAACGCAAGGAACTAAAAGAAGAGTTAGCGGTTCAAGAAAAGACTATTCAGACGTTGGAAAAACCATTTACCTATTTAGATGACTTGTCAGAAGAAGAACGCGCAGCTTATAAGCAATTTCAAACTAGTAAGGATATTCAAGTATTAGAGCTATCTGCAGAAAAAACGTTATTAGTTTACTTACATCTAGCGAGTAACAATGATTTAGAAGGATTATATGCCTTAACAAATACCCAACAAACACTAGAAGAGTTCCAGAATACCTATGTAACAAGTCGACAAGCGGAGCAAGATTTAGAGGCTGTTTTGCTTTACCGCTACTATGATGATGTTAGAATACTAGAAGATGAACTAGATGATAGCAACGTTAATGTTGAAATTTCAATATCTCAAGCTTCCCATCAACAAGTCGCAATTTACAGACTCACGAAGACAAATGGGAAATGGCAGCTAGCATTTTAAGTTACATTTGCCCAATAAAATAAGCGAGTAGATAGAATTCAAAACTGAAAATAGTCAGTAAGCCATTTAACCTCCAAAACCATGGATTCGAACGCTTGTCTTTTATGAGAGCTCCTACTGAAATAAGAAACGCTGAGATCCAAACGAGGTCAAAGAAAAAAAGAGACCATGAGTTAGGTAGCCATGTGTAAAAGCCGATAAGAAATAAAATCCACTGTAATACAAGTAGGCAAAACGAGAATATAGTTAGAGGATGCGGGCGAGTAAGCATAGTCGCTCGCTTTTTTAATAGGGTATGAATACTGTAAATAAGAAAAATGAATAAAATGAAGACATTGAGAGTAAGAACCATAGTCACTAAGCCCATTTAAAAACCTCCTTATTGAATAGAAGTATAGCAGAAAGGCGGGTGGGCCGAAAGCCTGGTAACCTAAAACAAAGCTCTTAGGGAGGATTTTAAGAGGGTTTTAGACAACACCAACGCATACAGATGTGAAGCAGCGACTGACTGATCCGACGCTAGAAATTAAAGAACAAACATGTTGTACCCTAGTTTGCAGAATTATTTTTTTAATTTTGCATGGCTAGGGTACAACTATGCCCACTTGCTCCTTCTCTCACCTCTGCTAGGTTATTTGACAGACATAGTCAATATTACTTTTTACTTTATGAATTTATTTTTATATAAATATATATAGTAATCTTTGCTATTTATCATTTATAGTGAAATTTTTTAGTATATAAAACATTAATAAATAAGTTACAAAATAGTCATATATGACTATTTTGTAAAATTTTAATTTATATATGATAGAATCAAATTGTAAGTATTGTTATAACCTGGTAAAAGTATGGAATGGAGGATAGTGGTTAATTTGAACTTGTGAGTAATTAATATATTGGTGTTCAATATTTATCAGGTTTTCTAAAAAATTATTTAAATATGGAGGGAATAGATATGAAGTTGTCAAAAATTATACTATAAGTTCTATAGTTACATTAGTAATGGCACCAATTTTAACAACACCTATTACAGTATCTGCAACTCAAAATAATTTAGAAAGTATGGGAAATACTTTTAAAGAATTTAATGATAATATAACGAACTTTGAAATTGTCAGTCAAAGTGATAAAGAAATAGTTTATAATTATTCAGAAAATAATAAAGATTATCAAACTGTTGAAGAAATTGACTTTGAATCTGGCAAAGTGAACAGTATTACTTATGAAAAAAATTCTTCCATTAATTCTATAACGGTGTCTACAGTTAAAACAGAGTTAATAGAAAATTCTTTACATCAAGAAGGAATTTTTAACGGTGAGGAATTTAGTCAGATAATTGATTTGGGAAAAACTCAAGAAGATATCGGGGAAAAATCAACGAGTAGCCTAGTTACTCCTGCTATGGATAGCAATTGGGAATATTTAAAGACATTTAAAACAAATACATATATAAAAGGATTAAGTGTTGGAGCAATCGCGTTAGCAATTTCAAAGGTACTTAGTGCGGTTCCAAATATATATGCACAAATATCAGCTTACTTAATCGATGTTGCAGCTTTGGCCTACTCTATGAACCTAACATATGTATATAATTCTGAAGATGTATATAGAATTTTTGACTATTCTACTCCTGTTCCTACTATAATGGGAGAGATGGTGATTATAAAGCAGTACTCAAATAGTGGTAGAACAAATTTACTAGGGCAAAAAACAGTCTATTATTATTGATGTAATAGTTAAATGTAGGAGGAAATTAATGAATGATAAAAAAAACTTAATCTTATCTTGGGAAGAAGGTATTTTGAAAGTTATTATTTTCATTTTAATTTTGTTAAGCAAAAATACTTTCCCGACCAATAATAATTTTTTAATAACGATTATTGGTATTCTAATATATACAATTTGTTGGCTACTTATATATTCAATAAAAAAACAATACCACAACTAATATATATTGTTATGTAATCTGATATTTATTTTATTAGGATAATTGATATTTCAGTAGTTGAATAAAAAATTGCATCTTGTGCTACAATACAAATGAAAAGTAAATATTTTCTAGCAAAACCTTTGAAGACGGTCACTGAATTAAATAGATTAAAAAATTTGTCAATTTAAGCTAGACAAAATTGGTTCATCTAAGTAACTCAAAAACACTTCCAGTGGTGTCTGGTAATTCAACGATTTTCGTGGGATATTGTTTCGCTTATTCGCAACTGAAGAGACAAACTTTGACGTTTTTGTGGTAATAAGATTCTATCATCACCAGGTCATTCGTGATCACTCCTCTGTATTCTTTGGTCGGAATTACAATTTGAGTGTACCATGAATGACTTATTTATTTGTCTAACTTAATCTTACAATCGACGAAATAAAAACATCTTGTTGATGGACCATTTTTCTTTTAAAGTATAAGAAGATATATAACGAGAGGAAAGATTAAATTGAAAAAAATAGGTTTGCTGATACTAATATTCCTTCTCATAGTGTATGGGATATATAATGCCAGTGTCATGTTTATAATGCCAGAAAATGAAAAGTTAGCTAATTTTATTATTGCCTTGCTTTCGATATCCTATTCGATATGGTTAATTAAATACTATAAAAAACCGTAAATATTTATTTTGTTTTTAAATGTCAATGTTGTCGCTTATAAATTGGGTAATTTCCTTTATTTTGGTTTCGTTGAAAGCAGCATGGGGAATGACTTTAATTTGCTGATCGTTGATTTTTAATAGCCAAAATTTTTTTCGGTTAATCAAGCATTGAAATTCATCCCAAATGAAGAAAATAGCTTCATTTTTTTCAAGGTTCTTTGTTTGAAAGCCTTCTTTGGTAATAATGAATTCTCTAACTCCTATAGAGTGAGGGTATTTTTTTAGTTTCTTTATCAAGGTAATGATTTCAGCAACCACAAAAGATAGAAAGATAAATATAAAAATAAAAATGGTAGAAATAATTTGTCTTTCCAATGTATATCCTTTCATAAATAGAAGAATAAACCACAAGCAAATCACTAAAGTGGCCCCCGCATATGCTATATATTTTTTCGTGTTTACTGTTAAATTTATAAAGAGATAATCTTTTAAAGAAAAATTAGCTGTTCCTTGATACATTTTGAGCTCCCCCTTCTATTGTTGTAAATTTATCATACCAAAAACGTGTAGGGATTGTTAATTTTTGGTGGATTAGAATTTATGTGCGTTCGTTTAATTCCACCTGAGATAAGTTAATAACACAAGTATAGTATTCTTTGCCAAGTATATTTATCAAATCAACTAAGATCACACTTTTTGGTTTAGACAGACAGCTTTCTTGATACTTCTTATTAAGCTCTTCTAAAGTCCTAGAACCAGAATCTTTATCGATATGGCAGTTCTGATATCGTTAGTCTATTTTTTGAATTTGTCACTTTTTCTTTCATTACTATTTCATTTTATCTGACATACTATCTAAGTAGTAAAATGAATGATAGAGAGATTAAATATGTTGAAAGGAGAGATTTTTTTGAAGAAAAGAACCTTTGTATTGCTTATTTCTTTTCTTATTTTTTTTGAAATTTGGAATCTTCTGTTATTCTTTATTGTTCCAGATAATAGAAAAGTAGGAATTGTTATTCTCTTTTTATCAGTAGCTTTGTACATTACCTTTTTAGTTAAGAACAAACGATTCAAAACCTAGTTTTAGATTCTAATTTATTCACTAAAAAATGGTTAATTTCCTGAAGTTCATTCTCTTTGAAAGCAGCATGAGGAATTGCTTTAATTTGCTGATTATTTAATCGTAAGAGCCAAAAGTTCTTTCGATTAATCAGGCTCTCAACTTCGTTCCACGAGAAAAAATTTGTTTCATCATTGCTAGGTTGTGTTATGTGAAGGCCCTCATTATCAATGATGAATACTCTATGCCCAATAGATTCAGGAAATTTTTTGACACTTTTTATTAAACTGATCGCTTCGTTAAGAATAAAAGAA